>DATEOP010000143.1:0-20084 GCA_035274065.1 Burkholderiaceae bacterium | reverse complement strand
CGGCGGTGTGCCGGCGCCGATGAACGACAGAATCGCCTCTGTGATCATCGCCGACGCACAAACGTAAGTCGCTTGCACCAGCAGCGGCGCGACCATGTTCGGCAGGATGTGGCGCGTCAGGATCACCGGCAGGCGAGCGCCCGTTGCGATTGCCGCCTCGACGAACGGCTCTTCGCGCAAGGTCAGCACCAGGCCGCGAACCAGCCGCACGACTCGCGGAACTTCGGCCAACGTGATTGCGATCACCACGTTCTGGATACTCGCGGTCGTCAGTGCCATCAGCGCGATCGCGAGCAGCACCGAAGGGATCGACATGAATCCGTCCATGATTCGCATCACGATCGCATCAAGCCAGCGAACGTAGCCGGTCACGAGTCCGATCGCGAGACCAACCAGCGTGCTGAAAAACGCAACCGCGAGCCCGACGGCGAGCGACACGCGCGCTCCGAAGACCACGCGGCTGTAGACATCACGGCCGAGCATGTCGGTGCCGAACCAGTATTGATCGGAGGGCGGCTTGAGCCGTTTAATCGGCGATACCGCTTGCGGGTCGACGGTGCCAAGCCACGGTGCCAGCAGCGCTATCAGAATCATCAAGATCAGCACAAGCGCGCCGGCGATCGCGGTCGGATGCCGCCGCAGTGCTTCCTTCAAGCGCCGCCAGGTGGGCGATGCCGACCGCTGCGCGGGTAGCGCGACCGCCGCCATCAATAACGAATCCGCGGATCGAAGAACATGTAGCTCAAATCGACCGCGAGGTTGATCAGTACGTACGTAGCGGAGAAGATCAGGATCACGCCTTGGATCACCGGATAATCGCGCCGCAGAATCGCGTCGACCGTCAAGCGCCCGATGCCGGGCAGAGCGAAAACGGTTTCAGTGACGATCGCACCACTGATCAGAAGCGCTATGCCGATCCCGATGATCGTCATGATGGGCACTGCGGCGTTCTTCAGCGCGTGTCGTGTCAGTACAGCCCGCGGCGCGAGACCTTTCGCCTGCGCCGTACGAACGTAGTCTTGCGCAAGTACATCGAGCATCGTCGCGCGCGTGATGCGCGCGATCAGCGCGATATACACAGTGCCCAGAGCAATGCTGGGCAGGATCAGGTGCCGGAACCACTGCCAGATGCCCTCGTCGAAGTTGCGGTAGCCCTGAACCGGAAGCCAATCGAGCTCGATCGAAAATATTAGGACGAGGATGTACGCAAGTACGAACACGGGCACCGAAAAGCCGAGCACCGAAAACCCCATGACGCCGCGATCGATCCAGGTACCGACGCGAGCTGCAGCAACGACGCCGAGCGGCACCGCAACCGCCACTGCAATGACCAGCGTGCACAACGTCAACGCCAGCGTCGGCTCGACCCGCTGCCCGATCAAGTGCAATACAGGCAGGTTGGTAAAGATCGACGTGCCGAGATCGCCGTGTAGAAGTCTTCCAACCCAGTCGCCGAAGCGCACCAGAAACGGCTCATCGAGACCGAGCGTAGCGCGGATGCGGCGAATGTCATCGCTGGTGGCAGCGTCACCCGCAATCACCGCGGCCGGATCGCCCGGCGTCAGATAAAGGAGTGAGAAGACGAAGAACGCGACCACCGCCATGACGACGATGGTCGCGAATAAGCGCCGTACTACATACGCGAACATCTAGCAGAAGGTAAGTGCCGCGCTATTTCTTCTCGACATTCCAAAGAAAAGAGATTGGCGCAATGATCACGCCGGAGATGTTCGAGCGGAACGCAGTCGGCAGGATGAACTGCGCGGTAGTAATGAACGGCACGAACTCGAACGCCCGCGCCTGAACTGCTTCAGTCGCTTTCTTTGAGCTCGCTGCATCAGTGGTCTTGAACCACGCTTCGCGCAGTTGTTCGAGCTCGGGGTCGTTCGGCCATCCAAACCACGCCTTGTCGCCGGTGCCGCGTATCGGAAAATTCACCGCCGGGTTGACCATGTCGGCCCCGACGATCCAGGTGTGAAAGATCGACCACCCGCCTTTGTCGAGCGGCTCCCGCACTGCGCGGCGCGTGATCAACGTACCCCAATCGCCCGCCTGCACTTCGGCGTTGAGCCCAAGCTTCTTCAGCAACTCGAGGGTCAAAAGCGATTGCGCGTGCACAATCGGCTGATCGGTGGCGTCGATGATCACGATTCGCTCGCCCTTGTAGCCCGCTTCCTTGATCAGCTGCTTCGCTTTCTCTAGGTCGCGTTTACCCTTCAGCGGCGACGCGCCGACTTCCGATGCGAGCGGCGTTCCGCACGTGAAGTACGAATAGCAGGTATTGCCATTCTTCGGATCACCGGCGATTCCGATCACGTAGTCCTGCTGATTGAGCGCGTACAAGAGAGCCTGCCGCATCTTCGGATTGTTGAACGGTGGGTACAGGAAGTTGAACCGCAGCAACCCCATCGAGCCCATCGGGTCGATGTTTTTGACGGTGATGTTCTTGTTGCGTGAGAGGAGTGGAATCAGATCGGGCGGCAGTTGTTCCCACCAGTCGGCTTCACCAGCGTTCAGCGCCGCCGCGGCAGTCGCGGAATCGGGGATGTAGATCCACTCGACCCGATCAACCTTGACGACTTTGCCACCCGAGGCCCACGACGACGGCTCCTTGCGTGGCACGTAGTCGGTGTTCTTCACGTAGACGACTTTGTTGCCCGGCACCCATTCAGCCTTCACGAACTTGAACGGGCCCGAGCCGGTTGCATCGTCGATGTTCTTGAACGGGTCGGTTTTCGCGATGCGCTCCGGCATGATGAACGGCACGTTCGATGACGGCTTCGCCAATGCCTCCAACGTCAACGGGAACGGCCGCTTCAGTTTTAGGCTGAATGTCTTGTCGTTCGCCGTGGACCACGAGTCGATCGCTTCAGCGAGCTTCTGGCCCAGCGCGTCACGCTTGGACCAGCGATCGATCGATGCGATGCAGTCGGCCGGGCGAACCGGCGCTCCGTCGTGAAACTTCAAACCGTCACGCAACGTGAATGTGTAGGTCAACCCATCCTTGCTGACTTCATACTTGTCGACCATCTGCGGCTTGACCTGGAACTTCTCGTCCATCGCAAACAGCGTGTCGTACACCATGTAGCCATGATTGCGGGTGATGTACGCCGTGGTGCTGATCGGGTCGAGAATGCGCAGATCAGCTTGCGGAATGAATTTGAGAACCTTCTGAGCCTGTGCCACCGCGGCCGCAGGCGATAGCGCCGCTGCGATTGCGAGCGTGGCGCAAGCTGCGAGGTGATGAAACCTGATCTTCATGATGTTCTCCTCTGGCTGAAACGTGGCTGCGGCCGACGCCGTAGTCTCTGTTGAGTCACGTGTGATTGCAAGCGCTTTGCGGTAATTTACTGTTGATGGCTAACGAATCACTTCAAGTGGATTGCAACCGCGGCACTGACGCAATCCGTGCTTCCACCGGCATCGGCGCCGAAAACCCTGCACTTCCGCTCGCCGGCCTCAGGGTCATCGAGTTCTGCCAGATCGCTGCAGGACCCTTCTGCGGCATGCTGCTCGCCGACCAGGGAGCGGATGTCATCAAGGTTGAGGCACCTGCCGGCGACGGCATGCGCAACTGGCCGCCGATCACCCACGGCTATTCGGAGAACTTCGCATCGCTGAACCGCAATAAGCGTTCGATTGTGCTTGATCTGAAGGAGTCTTCAGAGCAGGCCCATGCGCGCTCGCTGTGCCTGTCTGCCGATGTCGTCATTGAGAACTTTCGACCTGGTGTGATGACACGGCTCGGGCTTGCGTATCGTGACCTCGCCAGTGCTGCACCGCAGCTCGTCTACTGCTCGATTTCGGCTTTCGGCCAGGAAGGCCCACGAGCGCAGGAGGGTGGGTTCGACGTAACACTGCAGGCGATCGGCGGCGTGATGAGCGTCACCGGAGAACCAGGCGGCGCGTCTGTGAAGTGCGGGGTGCCGCTGACGGACTTCGCGGCGGGTCTGTATGCGGCGTATGCGATCGCCTCTGCGGTGGCGGCTGTTCGAGCCGGCGCACCAGGCCGCCATATCGATGTGCCGATGTTCGGCACCACGCTTGCAATCGCCGCGCTTCAGACCAGCGAGTATTTCGGCAGCCACCGTGATCCGGTGAAGCTCGGCTCGGCGCATCCGCGCAATGCGCCCTATCAGGCGTTTCGCTGCAAGGACGGCGAGATCGTGCTCGCCGCGGGCACTGACGAACTCTTCCGCAAGGCGTGCGAGTGCCTAGGGCTGGCACCGATCGTCGCTGATTCGCGCTTCGCCTCGACTTCGCTGCGCGCCAGCAACCAGCGCGAATTGCAAACACTATTCGAGCAAGCGCTGACGCGTTACACACCTGATGAGTCACTTGCGCGGTTGCGTGCTGCAGGCGTTCCGTGTGCGCCGATCAACAGCTACTCGCAAGCGCTGGCTGATCCGCAGGTCGCTCACTACGGTTGGGTCCAGCCGCTGGGATTGCCCAACGGTGAGATGACGCAAACGATGAGCTATCCACTAGGCAAGTCACCGCCGATTCGCCGCCGTCCGCCGGCGCTCGGCGAACACACCGGGGAGATTCTGAAAGAGATCTCACCCGAGTTGAATCAACCGGCTGAAAAACCTCCGTCTACGAAGATTGTCTGACCCGTCACGTAGTCTGAAGCGCGGCTCGCGAGAAACACCGCGACTCCGCGCAAATCACCGAGCTCGCCGTTGCGTCCGGTGAATGTGGCGTCGGCCATCTTTTGCCAGCGCGCTGCGTCGTTCACGACGGGCGCGGTCAATGCCGTTGCGAAGAACCCCGGCGCAATGGCGTTCGCATTCACGCCATGTCGCGACCACGCTTCCGCTTGCGCGCGCGTCAGCTGTGCGATACCACCCTTGGAGGCGCCATAGGCTGCGCCCATCGGAAACGCGCGGACCGACTGCAGCGACGCGATATTGATGATGCGTCCCCATCCCTTGGCAATCATCGATGGCGCCAGTGCCTGCGCCAGAAAGAACGGCGCGGTGAGATTGATCGCAAGGACGGTGTCCCAATCGGCCTTGCTCACTTCGAGCATCGGTTTGCGGACGTTGATACCCGCCGCATTGACAACGATGTCGGGTGCTCCGAAGAACGAGGCGGCGCGCTCCGCGGTTGCGCGTAGCGTCGCAACCTGCGAGAGGTCAGCCGTTAGTGTCGCCGCCTGTGCGCCTATCGCTGCGACCTCGCGTTGCGCCGCAGTGAGTTCCTGGGCTCTTCGACTCAGCAATACAATCGCAGCGCCCGCCTCGCCCAGCGCTATAGCAATCTCGCGCCCAATACCCGAGCTCGCACCGGTCACCAGAGCGACCAGTCCGCCGAGGTCGAAGCGCGCCGGCGCCGTCACGACTCGATCCGCGCGCCGAGCTCGAAGCGTTCGCCTGGAAAATACTTTGCGAGCCGATCGTCAGCGGTGCGCGCGTGCGCTTCCATTCCTTCAAGCCGCGAGATGCGCGCAGTAGCCGGTGCGATGCTGTGATTCGCCGCACGCGTCATGCGCTGCCACGTGACCGTCTTGATGAATTTGTGCACTGACAGGCCGCCCGAATAGCGCGCCGCACCTCGCGTCGGCAACACGTGATTTGGACCTGACGCCTTGTCGCCAAATGCGACGGTCGTTTCCTCACCGAGAAACAATGACCCGTAACACGTGAGATTCGCAAGCCACCAGTCGAGGTCCCTTGCTTGCACTTCCAGGTGCTCGGGAGCGTGCTGGTCAGAGACCTGCGCCACTTCGTCTCGCGTCGCACACACGACCACTTCGCCGTAATCGCGCCATGCCGCACCTGCCGCGTCGCGTGCCGCGGTCGGGAGAGCGGCGATCAACTCCGGCACCCGCCTCATCACATCTTCCGCAAGCACACGCGAAGTCGTAAACAGCCAGGCCGGAGACTCATGCCCATGTTCTGCCTGCCCGACCAAGTCGGAAGCAACAATCGCGGCATCGGCTGTGTCGTCGGCAATGACCGCTACCTCGGAAGGCCCGGCAAACACATCGATCCCGACTTCGCCGAACAGCGCGCGTTTCGCTTCGGCGACGTATTTGTTGCCAGGACCCACGATGATGTCGGCCGGCTTGCCAGTAAACAGTCCGCGCGCGAGTGTTGCGATTGCCTGCACGCCACCGAGCGTCATCACGACATCGGCTCCGGCGACTTTCATCGCATATAACACCTGCGGATGAATGCCGGCACCTTGATACGGCGTCGAGCATGCGATGACCGTCGGCACACCCGCCGCCTTCGCAGTGGCTATCGTCATATAGGCAGACGCGATGTGCGCATAGCGCCCGGTGGGGACATAACAACCCGCGACGTTGACCGGAATCAGCCGCTGCCCGGTCGTCAGGCCAGGATGAACCTCTACCGAAAATTCGCGAGTCGAATCGCGCTGCGCTTCAGCGAACCGGCGCACCTGCGCGGTTGCGAACTCGATGTCGCGTTTCACACTCGCGTCGATATCGCGCGTTCGCCGCTCGATCTCGTCAGCGCTGACCACGATGTCGCCCGACCAGCCGTCGAGCTTTCTCGCGTAGTCGCGCACTGCGGCTTCGCCGTCGCGCGCAATCGTCTGCAGCATTTCGTCGACGACCTTGCGCGCCTCCCCGGATTCGCTCGCGGGTGTCTTGGAAGCTTGTTTCAAATATCCGATTGCCATTGCATCACTTGCCGTACAGCACCTCCGGTAGCCAGAGCGCAATCTGCGGGAAAATGATGATCAGCACCAGTGCTAGCAGCTGGAGTCCCATGAACTGCAGCATCCCTTTGTAGATATCTCCGAGGTCCCATTGCGGCACCACGCCCTTCAGAAAATATGCCGACATCGCCACTGGCGGCGACAACCAAGCCGTCTGCAGGTTCACTGCGACCAAAATCCCAAACCATGCGACATCAAAGCCAGCGGCGCGCACCAATGGCAGCAAAAACGGAACGACTATCAACACAATCGGCACCCATTCGAGTGGCCATCCCAACAGAAAGATCAGCCCCATGATGATGAAGAGCATCACGTACGGGTTCAGGTCATATCCGAGCAGCATCTCGGTGATCATCGTCGGAGTTCCCAACCGCGCGAATACGGCACCGAAGAAATTCGATGCCGCCACCAGAAACAAAATGAGCACCGAGATCTCAAGGGTCTTGATCAGAGCATCTTTCAAATTCGCCCAAGTGAGTCTGCGATACGCGGCAGTCAAGACCAGCGCACCAAGGGCACCGCAAGCTGCACCTTCGGTCGGTGTCGCAAGGCCAAACACGATGCTTCCGAGTGCCGCCAGCACTAACACCGCAGGCGGTATGAGCCCACTCACAAATTGCACCCACACCTCGCGCATATTGGCCGGATGCTGTTCCTTGGGCAACGCTGGTCCGAGCGCCGGATTGATCAGGCAGCGGATCATCGCGTAGGCAGTGAACATCAATCCCAGCAAAAGTCCGGGCACGATCGCGGCCGCAAATAGCGTCGTCACCGGCACTTCCAGCACCGGGCCCATCACCACCAACATGATCGACGGCGGAATCAGAATTCCGAGTGTGCCGCCGGCGGCGATCAGTCCCGACGACAGCTTGACGTCATAGCCGGATCGGATCATCGACTTGCCGGCCATGATGCCGAGGATCGTCACCGAAGCACCCACGATGCCGGTAGCAGCGGCGAAAATCGTCGCAACAAACATCACAGCGAGGTACAACGATCCGCGCACGCGCGACAACATTTTTTGCACGGCGTCGAACAGGCGCTCCATTAGGTTCGCCTGCTCCATCATGATTCCCATGAAGACGAACAGCGGGACCGCGGCCAGCGTCTGTTCCATCATCGTGGCGTTGAATTGCAACGTCATCAGATAAAACACCAGCTCGCCAAATCCCCAATAGCCGAATGCAAGGCCCAGGAAGATGAGGGTGAATGAGATCGGAAAGCCGACGAAGATTCCTGCCAGCATCGCGGCGATCATGATCAGGCCGATGATCTCCGGACTCATTGCGGCCACCTACCTTTGCGGGCGGCGTGGATGCTTTTCAAAAGCTCCGATACACCTTGGATGATCAGAAGCGCGATACCGATCGGCAATGCGCTTTTAACCGGTCCCAACAATGGCATGAACGCCGTGTCGGTGCCGCGCTCACCTCGCTCAATCGATGTCCACGCCCATTGCGAGGCTACCCACATAAAGATGATCATCGCTGGGAAATAACAGACGACGTACAGCGCCGTATCCACCTTGCCCTGCGTCTGTACTGACCACTTGCGATAGAGAAAATCAGAGCGGATATGCACTCCCTTTGACAGTGCATATGCCGCACCTAGCACAAACATCGCGCCGTAGATCATCCGACTGATGTCATAAGCCCATACGGTCGGCGCCGTAAAGAAGTAGCGCGCCACCACCTCGTACACCATTGCACCTATCAGCGGGATGGCGAGCCAGCTGACCACGCGGCCGATCCACAGATTGAGCGTGTCGATGGCAACAATCGTGTGCGACATCCAGCGCGGCATGTCTTCCGGCAGATGGCCGTGCGAGTCCGGCCGCCGGCCGGCGATCATTTCGTCGGTCAGATTGTGTTCTGGCTGCATCGTCCTTTAGTCTCTCGAAGCACCTGACATTTCGCAGGGCAATAAAAATGGACCGCGAGTGCGACCTCGCGGCCCATGATCGCCCATCGTTACTTCTTCGCGGGTGCTGCCGGCGTCGCCGCTGGTGCTGCTGTCGGTGTCGCCGCTGGTGCTGCAGCGGCCGGCTTCTTCTTCGCCAGCTCGGCCGCGTAAGCACCGCCCATCGCCGCATTCGCCTTCTGCGCGCGAGCCCAGAACGGAATGGCGACGTCGGCCCAGGCCTTCTGGCTGTCCCATACCTTCTTGAAGAATGGATTGCTCGCCGCATTCTTCTCAAAGTTTTTCAGCGCAGCGGCGCCGTATTCCTTGAAGTACTCAGGCGGCGTGTCGTGCAGGATGACGCCGTGCTTCTCGGTGAGCTCTTTTAGCGCGATGCCATTCTCGTGAATGCGATACGCAACAGTCTTCATTAGCGATGCATTTGCGGAGACTTCGATCGCCTTCTGTTGCAGCGGCGTCAGCTTGCGCCACACATCGCCGTTGATATACAGATCAGCATTGACGACCACCTGGTGCAGGCCTTCGAGGTAGTAGTGCTTCAGCACTTTGTGGAAGCCGAACGTCATGTCCGGTTTAGGGCAGCACCACTCGGCTGCATCGATCACGCCCTTTTCGAGGCCCGGAAGGATGTCTCCTCCTCCCATTGCGACCGAGGCCACGCCGATGTCGTTATAGATCTGACCCGGAATCCCGGGTGGCGTGCGAAAGCGCAGCTTGCGAAAGTCGGCCATCGTGTTGATCGGGTTCTTGAACCATCCGAGTGCCTCTGGGCCAACCGGCTGCAGGATGAATCCCTTGACGTTGACCTTCATCTCTTTCCATAGCTGGTCATACAGCTGAGAGCCGCCGCCGTAGAGAAACCAGGAGACCCACGCGAAGTTGTCCATGCCGACCCCCGACCCCGCTGCGGGAGAACCAAACAGGGCGGCGGCCGGATGCTTGCCCGACCAGTAGTGTGTCCACGCGAAGCCCGCTTCGATCAAACCTTTGTCGACCGCGTCAAGCGTATCGTTCACCGCCACGACCGCGCCCGCCGGTAAGATTTCGAAGGTCACCGAGTTTCCGGTCAGTGCTGCCACATCTGCAGCGAATTCCTTCAGCATCGTCACTTCGTCGGCTGAGGTCGGAATGACCGACTGCACGCGAATCTTTGTCGTCTTTGTCTGTGCGAACGACGCAGCAGGGGCGACCGCAAATGCGATCGCAATTACCGCGGCGCTGATAGAACTCCATCGATTCCTAGTCATCTGATCTCCTGGTCATCGGTAGCCGATTCATCGCCGGCACCGGGTTATAAGACGAGCGCAGCACTTGCGTGTTATCTAAAAGCTGCTGCTGCCGTTCGCAATGGACAGTAGTCGCGCCATCAACGCGCGTCAACCAACGGTCTCAGCATTCACATGCCAACCCAATATGTCCTCGGCAAGCGTAAACGCGCCCATGATTGCCACCAAGATTCCGCACAGTGGAAGAACCATCATTGGGACCCTTTTTGGCAGCCCGCCAAGTTCCCAAAACTGGCCCGGAACACTCAATGCGGCATCAAGCCCAAACCAGAAAAGCAGCACGCCGAACACGAACGTCATTGTCTGCCATAGAAAACGCAGCACCAACACGACTCGCGGCGACAGCAGTTCGTAGATCCCTTCGGATGCAATGTCTTGCCTCTCGCGCACGGCAAGCGCGTAAGCAAGCAAGACGAGCCAGATATTGCAGAAGAGCGCGACCGTGTCGCCCCAAAATGGCGGATCGTTAAAAACATAACGCATGACGACCGTGTAAACGGTGAAGACCACCATCAGGACCAGCAACGAGCAGGTGAACCACCTGAGCGACGATCGCAATATGCGGTCGATTTTTCGAAACCACCGCGGCGGCGACTGCTTCACTTGACGAGGCCCAACAGCCTTGGCACCGTAAGCGTGATCGCCGGCGCCGTCAGGATAAGAAACATCACCGCGATTTCAACCAGCAGAAACGGAAGAATTGCGCGCGCTACTTTTTCGATCTTTTCGCCCGCTATTGCCGCAGCAGTAAAGTAACAAACGCCGACCGGCGGAGAAACAGAACCCATGATGAAGCCGACACTGAGAAAAAGCGCCGCCTGGACCTCGTGAAAACCGGCGGCCACGCAGACTTTAACCAGCGTCGGACCAAGCACAATCACGCAGGGCACCGGCTCCAACAGCGTCCCAACGAGCAGGATGAACAGGACCATCACGACAGCGAAGAGCACCGGATTCGAAGCGAACTGCAGTAAGAATCCTTCAAGGCCTTGCAGCGCCCCAATCCGATTCAGCAGCCAGCTGAACGGACCACTCGCAGCGATGATGATAAATACCGACGAAGTGACCTTGACCGACCTGAATAATGCCGCGCTTAATACTCGCGGCTTTAGTGTGCGGTAGACAAAAGCTCCGCCCGCGAACGCGACGAGCACTGCGATCGCTCCAGCCTCTGTCGCGGTGAAAACTCCAAAAACGATTCCCCCGATGATGACTGCGGGGATCAGCAGCGCGACCCACGCACCCAAAAGCGACTGCCATAGCGCAGCGAACGTGAAAGGAATCTCGTAGCGTCCCCAACCGCGCCTGACCGCGTACAGATAAATCTGCACCATCAGCAGCGCGCCGACCAGAATGCCTGGGATGATGCCGGCCGCGAATAGCGATCCGATGGACAGCCCCATCGTGCTCGCCAGTAACACCAGCAATATGCTGGGCGGCAAAATACCGCCGATCGTGGATCCAATGGCGGTGATTGCCGCTGCGAAAGGTCCGGGATAGCCGGCTTTTTTCATCGCGGGAATCATTACGCCTCCGATCGCCGCGACATCGGCAACAGCGCTGCCGTTCATTGCTGCGAACATCATGCTGCCGAGAACATTCATTTGCGCCAGGCCGCCTCGAACGCGACCGACCAGCTCGCGCGCGAGTGCGAGCAGACGCTCTGTTATCCCACCCGAGTTCATCAGCTCGGCCGTGAGAATGAAAAATGGGACCGCGAGCAGAGGCTGATGCGAAATCGCCTCGTACATCTGATACGGAACCGAAGACAGCGGCAGTTCCCCGGTGATCAGAATGTAGATCGTCGGCAGAATCGCCATCGTGACGCCCATCGGCGCGCCGAAGATGATCAGCACGACCAGCGCAGCGACGAGCAGCACCAGTTCCATCAGAACACGCCGAGGCTAACGCGGCGCAGCGACAAGGTGCCGCGCATGCTGCCGCGACACCTTGAGTGCAACCCCGACAGATCAGTAAGCCGGCTCGGTGACGCGCGTGGTCGGGCGTGTCTCGCGCTCGGGTGCGCCCACCACAAAGCCTCGTTGACCTGGTTTGCGGTTGGGCGGCCAGCCGAGTTGCATCAGTGCTTCGTCGGCGCTCTTGTAATACGTGCCGATCTTGTAAATGCGCTTTGCTTCTTCGCCGCTCGCCACGTCGCGGCCCAGCTCGCGTGCGATTCTCACCATCTGCTCGACCTGCTGTACCGAAGTAAAGCGCTCGCCCTTTTTGCGCCAGAAATTATCTTCGGCACCGACTCGCACGTGCAGGCCAAGGGCGATTGCCATCGTGCAGATCGGTGTCACGGTGCGCATCAATGACTCGATCGTCAGAACCGCACCATCGGGACAGCGGCGCACGAATTCCAGCATGTCGGACGGATGACGGCCTGCGTAACCCCCGCCGAGCGCCATGTGGTTCAGCACCAGCGGACCGGTGTAAACGCCGCGCCGAATCAGACGCTCGACCGTCTCGAGCTGGTGAATGCTTCCGATCATGAAGTGCGGTTGAACTTTCTGGGCAACCAGCCGCTTCAGATGCTCCTCGACAAACGACGGCGGCGCTTCGGTGACCATCTCCTTGTACGCGTTGTAGTACTCCGCATTCGACATGCTGGTGCCTTCGATGTCGTCTTTCGACATCAGCTCGACCATGCTCATCTGATTCGTGTGGATGACAATGGTCACTTGGTCGGGCTTCGGCGACAGCTCGGCAAGCAAATGCCGCGTATCGATACCCGGCCACTTGGCAGCAGCGCCCTCGCCTTCCGGCGCAAACGAAATCGATCCACCGACCTGAAGCAACATCTTCGGCACGGCCTCGCGCAGGCGCGCGAGCATTTCGTTGAAAGTCGACATCTTCTTCGAGCCTTTGCCGTCGGCTTCGCGCACATGCACGTGCAAAACGGTCGCGCCCGCGTTGTAGCAGTCGACCGCCTTCTGTATCTGTTGGTCCATGCTGACCGGAATGTCGTCGGAGTCACTCGGTAGCCAAGCAGGCGCATACGGTGCGGCCTGAATCACCAGCTTTTCCTGATTCTCGGGAAGAAGCGAGTCGTCAAAAAAATGCATGTAAACCTCCTGGTGGATGCAGTGCTAGTGGTCGGCGATTGTCTGCCGGTCACTTGTTGTTAGCATTGCAATTCGGGACTTCGCCGTATCTATTTGGGAAATGCCTCACCTTGCGCGCAGTCAGATCTTGACGGGCTTCGCGCCGCTGGCGCGGTCGCTCGGGTTGGCGTCGGAGCGAATTGCGAAGTCCGTCGGGCTCGATCTGTCAGCGCTGAATGACCTCGACGCGCGAATCTCTGCGAAGGCATTCGCTGCCATGCTCGAACGTGCCGCTCAGTCCTCCAACCTTCAGGACTTCGGCCTTCGGCTGGCCGAGTCGCGCGAGCTCGGAATACTCGGACCGGTTGGCATCGTGATCCGCCAGGAGACCGACCTGCGATCCGCATTGCACTCGCTGATTCGGTATATGCCCGTGCATAACGAATCGCTCGAGCTGCGGCTCGAAGACGAGCGTGGCGTCGCGGTGCTTGCATTGACGGTCCGCCGGTCGGGACTCGACGAGGTGCGTCACGTGACCGAGCTATCGATCGGAACGTTTGTCCGCGTGATGCGTAAGCTCGCAGGCCCGGATTGGAAGCCATCGCGTATCTGCTTCGAGCACACTGCACCGCGAAGCGATGCGACGCATCGGCGTTTTTTTGGATGCCGTATCGAATTCGAGCACGAGTTCAACGGCATCGTGTTCCGTTCGAGCGATCTCGATGCGCCGTTAGCGATGTCGGATGCGATGCTGGCGCGCTACGCGCATCGCTATCTCGATTCGATGATGCAGCACCGCGCGGATGCGGCGAGCGACAAGGTGCGCGAGCTGGTGCGGCTGTGGCTTTCGAGCGGCACCTGCAGCGCAGATCGCATCGCTCGCGGTCTCGGCGTTGATCGCAGAACAGTACACCGCTATCTGACCCAGACTGATCAAACCTTCTCGTCGGTGGTTGCGGAAGTTCGCATCGAGCTCGCGACCCGGCTGTTGACCGGCCACCGGCCGATTTCTGAAATTGCGAACCTGGTTGGATTCTCCGGTCAGGCCGCATTCTCACGCTGGTTCACACAACACTTCGGTTGCAGCCCATCGGCGTGGCGCGAGTCGGCCGCTGGAACGCAAACGAGTCCACCCTTTTCACGGCGGCACAGCGCGAGGATCAACCGCTGATCTTTTCGAGCGATGGATTCGACTGGTCGACACTCGCGACCGGTTTCGTGTCAGCAAACGGCGGCTGCTCGCTGCAATAGGCAACCAGGGTGTCGAGCCGCGGATATTCGACGTCGACAATCAGCTGCGGATTCACGATTCGCGTGAAGTCGACCATCGCGACAGTCGTGATGTCTGCCTGCGTCAGCGCGCCACCCGACAACGCCGCTGGCGGATCGAGTGCCTCGAGCCAACGCAGGCCCGATCGCGCCTGATTCTCGTTGTGCTCGATCCATGGTGCGTGATGCTTTTCGGGCGGATACATGGTCTTCGCATATAGCGCGGCGACGACCTTCTCGAGCACGCCGAGCGCGCACGCAGTAACTCGCAGCACCTGATGCCGCGCCGGCTCTTGGGCGGGCACCAGCGCGTGCTGCGGCCCCACCAATTGATCGAGATAATCCAGGATCGCCTGGCTGTCGAACAGTGTCTCGCCTGAGTCGAGCACCAAAGCGGGTACTCGACCCACCGGATTCACTGCTCGCACCTCGGCAAGATTCGACCACGCGGTGTGCGGCCGATGTTCGTAGTCGAACCCGAGCAGACGCATCGATATCGCGACGCGGCGAGTAAACGGCGAGCGATATCTTCCAATCAGGATCACGAGTTCTCCTTGTCGCTCAGCGTACAGATGCGCGCGGCATTCATCCACGCTCGGGACCAGATGTCCCAGATAGATACGCAAATGCCCCGGATGGCAAACCCGCCGCGCGAGTCGAAGTTGAGAATCGCGCCAGCACTTCTCGGCGGATCGCTGCACTGCCGAACTCACTAGAGACAGGGAGACCGCATGAATCAAATTCGCAAGGCACTGACGACGCTCGCCTTCGGGCTGTGCGCGATCGCGTTGCCGGCGCAGGCACAAGACAAGCTGCGTCTGACGATTGCCAACGGCATCGCACCCACCGTTCCAACGCATTGGTGGTTTGCCGATTTCATCGGCCCAAAGCTGGAGCAGCTATCGAAGGGGCGCATTCAGCCGAACGTCCAGGTAAACGGGACGCTGTGCAGTGAGCACAAGTGCGTGGAGCAGGCGCGGCTGGGTCAGATCGATATCGGCTCAGTATCAGGCGGCAACATCGGCAGCTTCGGCCAGACCTTCGACATCCTGAATCTTCCGTACATCTTCAAGGACGACGCAGCGGCAGAGAAACTGATCAATGGCTGGCTCGGTAAGGAACTATCAGCCCGCGCAGAGAAGGAAATGGGGCTGCACATCATCGCCATCATTCCGTCGTACAGCTTCCGTAACGTCGGCAACTCGAAGCGCGAAGTTAGAGTTCCCGAAGATCTGAAGGGCTTGAAGATCCGTGTGACCAAGTCGCCCGTCGAGCTGAACCTGATGAAGACCTGGGGTGCCACTGCTGTTCCGTTCGACTGGGCCCAGCTGTACGAAGGACTATCGACCGGCGTTGTCGATGGCTACTACATTCCCGATGCGTATGTCGCTGCGCAGAAGTTCTATGAAGTCGCCAAGCACATCACTAACACTGGAGGTGCATGGAACGCGCACATCATCTTCATGGACAAGAAGCGCTACGACCGCCTGCCCGATTGGGCGAAGCAAACGATCAATCAGATAGGCGACGAGATTCGCGCGCAGAGCTTCAAGGTCGACGCGGAATGGATGGCCAAGCAGAACAAGATCCTCGAAGGCAAGGTGAAGGTGTATCAGCCCACCGTGCAAGAGCTTGACCGCTGGTACGGCGGTGCGCCGTCGGCATGGGCTACGGTGAAGGGAACTTACGATGCGGCACTCGCGCGGCGCGCATTGCAGGAGCAGGGACAATCAGAGCTCATCAAGAAACTCGAAGCCGTCAAGGCGCTTTGATGCTGATGTGGCAAACCTCGGCGAACGACGCCGAAGGGGTGGAGACGCTTGGCGCGCGCGCGAAAGGCGCCGCCGAGTGCCTCTTGCGTGTTGACAAGGCGGGCGGCGTGGTTCTGTGCGACCAAGGAAAAGCGCCGAAAGGCGTAGTCGAGACTCGACTGACACCGGTGCTGGTCGCCGGCCGTGTCGGCCCGGATTCAGGTCCCTGGGTCTTCATAGTCGGTATCTGGACGCCAGAGGATTGGCGCGAGGAATTGTGCGCGTGGTACCAGTGTGAGCACGGGCCCCTCCTGCTCGAATGCGTCGAGTGGAGCGGCTTTCAGTTGATGCAAGCGCCGGCAAGAAAAGGGTGCCAGTTCTATGTTCTGCATCGGCTCGCCGACCGATCGGCGCTTAATTCGCGGCAGCGCAAGCAGTCGAGAGCAACGCCGTGGTTCAGGCGATTGAGCAAGAACAAGTGGTTCGACGCACCGTTTGAGCGCGTGCTCTGCTATCGCTCGAACCTTCTGTGGGGTTAGCTGTTTCGGCCCAAGACGACAAATCAGGGCTTGACCGGTCGTTGCGCGACACGCGTTCGAGAGGATCGCTGGCTGCCAATCTGACGTACCCGCCGCAGCAAGGCATTATCTGCCGCTCTGACACAAGGAAATCGACATGCCAAAAGGCTATTGGATCGCTCGCGTCGATGTTACGGACGCCGAGAAGTACAAGTCGTACATTGCAGCTAACGCAAAACCATTGAAGCAACATGGCGCCAGATTCCTGGTGCGCGGAGGCAACTTTGAGAACCCGGAAGGTGCCAGCCGCAGCCGCAATGTGGTGATCGAGTTTCCGTCCTACCAGGCCGCGCTCGACTGCTGGAAGTCGTACGATTATCAGGAAGCCGTAAAACTCAGACTTCCTGTATCCACTATCGACATGGTTATCATCGAAGGGTATGACGGACCTCAACCCTAGCGCACGGCCTGCTGAATCTTCGGAGCTCGACACATGAACATCTTGATCAAGTACTGCGCAAGCTGAAACTACTTTCCTCGCGCCTCCAGTCTGGGGGCCAAGCTAACCAAGGAACTTGGACTGGAAGTCCAGTTGATCAAGGGTGACCGCGGTGTTTTCGACGTGATCGCGAATGGAAGCACGATCTTCTCGAAGCACGACACCGGACGTTTCCCGGAAGATCATGAGGTAGTCGAGGCATTACGCTCATTGATGTAGCACGCGTCTCGGACGTGAATTTCGTCGTGAAGTAGGTGCACTGGCCGCTTGCGGGCAGCGCGCCGTGTTTCCGAATGCGACTCGACTCAGTCAGCGTGAACAAAGTGACGCATACCGGTTTCTCGAGTCGCTTTAGTTTCCGCCTCGCTGCGGATTAGTTCTGCATCTTCACGATGAATGGTGTTTCGGTTTGCTTCTGAAGATCGAACTGCGAACGCCCGGTGTGGTTGATGTGTTTGCCGTAGATGTGAAGTGACAAAGAGACTTGCTCACTCTCGTTCCAGACACTGTGAATCGTCCCTTGCGGCAGTGCTACGACATCGCCCACATCGCACACCTTCTCGCCGATCTTCTTGAGCTCGGCATGACCAGGACGCTTGCGGTCGTCAGCGCGCTCGAAAAACTCGTTCTTCTCGGGCCCTTCGACACCCGCAACGACCGCCCATGTGCCGTGATCGTGCGGCGGTGCGCCGCGGTCGGGCAGCCAAGCTAATGCCAGGATCGCAATGGTGTGATCCGGCTCTTCGTGGAGCAGATGGACCCCAAAGCCCTGCGTCAAATCAGCGTCATACATGCGGTTCTCGAGCCAGGTTGACTTGGACAACGCGGCGCGTCGCGCCAGTGGACGCACCTGGCTGAGAATTTGACGCTCGTCGTCACACTCCATACACACACGCTTGACGTCCGCCACGAGCTGCGGGATCGAATACTCAGCCTCCATAAACTTCTCCTTCAACGCTTCTGTACATGTCACCTTACTACGGTGGCGCCGCAAAGTAATCACGCGAGCAGGATCCCCGCAGAAACAACGATCAGTAGCACCAATGTGAACTGACGAAAGCGTGTGTCACTGAAACGCGGGAAAAGGCGCAAACCGGCGAGCAGCCCAATGTAGTACGCGGGTGCGAGCAGCACCGACATCCAGCCGGCGCGGGCGTCGAGCACACCTTGATGCCACAGCATTGCGATGCCGATCAGTGAGCTCACGGCTACGTAGAGCGTCAGATTCGCGCGCGTCGTTTCGATCGGATCAGGACCCGAAAGCAAATAGAGGATCACCGGCGGTCCGCCGATGCTGGTGGCACCGAGCATGGCACCACTCACCGCACCAAGCCCTACTGACGTCGCCAGCCGCGGCCGCCCGTGATAGCGCCAACCGCGCAGCAGGACGATCGCAAACAATAGGACCGTAATGGCGATGACGCGACGGAGGACGGTAGGATCTACTGCGATCAGAGCCAGCACGCCAAGAGGTACCGTCACGCCGGCGGCGACGATAATGGCACCGATCACATTCCACTGCACATGATGCCGCGTGTGCACGAGCATCGGTGCTGCGGCGACCGACTCCAGCACCAAGATAACGGGTACCGCGAGCTGCGGCCCCAGCAGTAACGCGAGCGGCGGCGCCATCACCATCGCGCCGCCAAAGCCTGTGATACCGCGTACGACGCCAGCGACGCACGCGATCACTCCGGCCACGATCAGCGTGACGTGGTCCACGCTCACAATCGATTGCACTAGGCGGAGATCGTCATGTCGGTGCCCGCAAATCGGACGCGCGCGTATTCGATATCTCTTCGATTGGCGAGGAACCCTACCAGCTCGTTCAGCGGTGTCGTGCGGAACGAGCACTCGGATGCCGGATTTCGCAACGGCTCGATCAGCCTGCGGTCGTAGAAAGCAGCGAGCAGAATTGCTTCATCAGTCGCAGCAGAGCCAAGCTCGGCGCGCAGCCGTGGGATCGCCGGCTCCAGATGTGCGGCAGGGGCTTCGGTCACGTACGCGGAAGGGTCGATGTTCGCGCGCTCGAGGAATTCATCCGACGGTTGGGCGGCGAGCCGGCCGTAATAACCTCTTGCGTACTTGCGGACTTCATCGGGAATCGTCTTGTAGCGCTCCCCCTGCACTACATTGAGGGTCGCCTGAGTGACGATGTACTGCGCGAACGGGCTGACCAGAATCGGATAGCCGAGATCGCGCCGCACATGCGCAATCTCTTCGAGAATCTCCGGCAGGCGGTGTCCCATCTGCATCGTGTCCAGCTGTGAGCGCAGATTCGAGATCATGCCGCCCGGAACCTGGTGTTCATAAAGGTCGGCGCTGTAAGTCGCGATTTCTCCACGCGGCTTGCCCTCTCGTACGCTAACCCAGTGGAAGTAGCGGGCGATCTCTGCCAGCGCATCATCGTTCATCGACGTGGTAAGCCCGAGGCGGCGGGCGCGGGCAACGATGTCTTCGGTCGCAGGCAGCGATGCGCCATTCGCCAATGGCTCGGTGGCCGTGTACCCATAACGAAACCCGCTTTTGATCGCGATCTCATAGACATCGGGCGACAGACCCGACTGACAATGCGAGTGCAGCTGCACCGGAATTTTGCCGGCGGCCTGGACAACCGCCGGGAAAAGCGTACGGCCTCGATCAGGCGTCAGCAGCCCGGTGGGATCCTTGATCGAAATGAAGTCGACATCGAGCGCAACTAGCTCGCGCGCACGTTCGACGTAGTAGGCGTCGGTATGCACCGGAGACAGTGAATAGGTCATCATCGCGTTGACCTTCATCCCGGCCTCGTGTCCCGAACGAACCGATGATTCGATGTTGCGGTTGTCGTTTAGCGCGTCGTAGACGGTCAGCACTTCGATTCCGCGCCGCGCAAGTGCGTGCGAGTTGAGCGCAACGATATCGTCGGGAAACAGCTCGAACGTGTAGAGGCTCTGCGCACGCGTCAGCGCGTCACATGGCGTTGCCAGGTGGTCGCACAACAGACCGATGCGATCCCATGGATTTTCCTGCAGATATCGAACGCACACGTCGAACACGGCACCGCCAAGAATGTTGATGTAGGCATAGCCCGCGCGGTCGATTGAACCCAGGATCGGGGTCAT
>DATEOP010000142.1:0-3832 GCA_035274065.1 Burkholderiaceae bacterium | reverse complement strand
CAGCGTGCGACCCTGCGAAACCAGTGCGCACCATAGCCATCGATACCATTCAGTAGCGACGGGCGCACAATCACTGAGTCGAACGTCCGACTTCGCAGTGCTGCCTCGCCGTGCCGCTTCGATACGAGAAATCCGCTCGTGACCGGTTCATACAGACCGAGCGCTGACACATGCACCAGACGGCCAACGCCGGCAGTACTGCATGCATCCGCAAGTGCCGCAACCGCGGCGTGATGCACTCTCTCGTACGTCTCGGCACCACGCTGACGCAGTATGCCAACGCAGTTCAAGACAACGTCCATTTCTGCGAGCATAGGTTGCCAGGCATCGGAATTCAGCAGCTGGTCGAATCGCACAGTGCGGCGCTCACAGCGATGCGCCTGCAACGGCAGGCGATGTCCGACACGTTCCGGGTAACGGCTGCCCACGACGACGTCATGCTGGCGTGCAAGCAGCGCCGCAACGGCGTGACGTCCAATGAACCCCGCGCCGCCCAGCACGAAAACGCGCATTCGTTTACCCGGCGTTCAACGATCGTACGACCGGCGCGCCGCGAAGGATGCAGGCGCTCGTCACAGCTGAGCCATATCACGGCCGCGCAATCGCGGTCATCGCGAGCACATTGGCGGCATTGGCGATATTCCATGTCGCCTCAATCAGTGCGGTAGTCCTGTCAAGGCCGATCACCGGCGTGCTCAGCTCGGTGAACTTCGCTTGCAGTTGTGCATCTGTCATCGGCCGCTGCAGCGACCCGATCGCGTGCTCAACAAAAATGTGCTCACGTCGCCCGCCCGCGAGGATCGCAGTGACGTCGACCGATGCCTCGTCGATGTTTGGATCGACAGTGGCGATGATCTTGCGACGCAGATCGACGACATCGCCACGATTGACGATGGTGTCGGAAAACTCGTGCTCGCCTGCGCGCCCGAAAATGAGCCCCACTGCACAGCCGTGATAGACACTGAACTTGCCCTGTAGTCCGTCTGCGGGCTCTTTCTTACCGGTTAACTCGAGTACCAGTGAGTGCACTTTGAGCTCGATGCGCTCGATCTGCTCTGGCCGCACGCCCCGCTCTCGCAATTGAACACACGCGTCGATGCTTGGATGAATCACGATGCCGCACGCGAAGGGCTTGTACGTGTTGAACGATATCTCGAAGCGCTCGCCCAACTCATCGGTGACTTCGTTCCAGCTGCGCTTATCCGAGACGACCTGCACCAAACCACGCGGCGCCTCGATTGCCTTCGCGCTCGCAGTGAATCCGTTCTTAGCGAGCAATGCGGACATTAGCCCTGCACGCGCGGCGCCGCCCGGATGAAACGGCTTCGTCATCGTGCCGAACTGTTCTCGCACGCCAATCGGTTGCGACGCTGCAATGCCAAGTGCCATTGTCGTTTTTTGCTGATCAAGCTGCAGCAATCGCGCACACGCTGCAGCGGCTCCCAGCATTCCGGTAGAACCGGTGATGTGCCAGCCGCGGTCGTAATGATCCGGGTACATCGTGTTGCCGATGCGGCACGCGACGTCGATACCGATGACTATCGAGTCGATCAGTTGGCGGCCGGAAGCTCCAGTTAACTCGGCCAACGCAAGAGCTGCCGAAGCGACAGGACCGGCCGGATGAATGATCGTCTTCAAGTGCGTATCGTCGAAGTCGAATGTGTGTGACGTGATGCCGTTGATCAGTGCAGCGCTCGCGATGTCAACGCGCTCCGCGCGGCCGAGTACCGATGCTTGCGGTGCAGGTTGCAGCGTTCGAACCGCAGCCAAAGTCGCGTTTGCCGCTTCATGGTTTGCCGCGCCGACGGCGCAGCCAATCCAATTGACCAGCGTGCGGTGCGCCTCTTTGTCTACGTTGTGGTGCCAGCCGCACGAGGGATGCTCTGCAACAAAGCGCGCAAGTATTTGAGTGACGGGCGGTGCGTCTTGGTCGGCGATGACTTCCTTGTTACGAGCCATTGTTGTTCAGGGTTCCGTTGTTCACGAATCCAGCTCCAATAATCTCACGGCCGCTCTTGACCAATCAGGTGCAGCACGACTTCGCGTCGATGCGCGCGGAGCCTGTGCTCGCACAGATAAATCCCCTGCCATGTGCCAAGCGCAAGCTTGCCGCCGATGACGGGAATCGATAACTGGCTCTGAGTCAGCGCAGCACGAACGTGCGCCGGCATGTCGTCCGGGCCTTCGGCACGGTGCTCGAACAATAAATCGCCGTCGGGCACGAGTCGGGTGAAAAACCGCTGCAGATCACGCAGCACTTCCGGATCGGCATTTTCCTGAATCAGCAGGCTGGCTGACGTATGCCGGATGAAAACGGTCAACAAACCGTCGTCGATTTCGCAGCCGCGTACCCATTCTTCTATCTGATGCGTGATCTCGACAAACCCGCGACCGCGCGTTTCTACCTGCAAGCTGGTGTGGGCCTGATGCATATCTGCCATACGCGTTGTCTTTGCAATTTAAACGGCGAGCACTGTCGTACGATGCGCTGCACGCTCATCACCTCGCTCGCATATGAAACCTAACTTCCTCGTTATTCTGATCGACGATCTGCGCTATGACGAATTTGGCGCTGGCGGCCATCCGTATATGCAGACGCCGAACATCGATCGGCTGGCTCGCGAGGGTGCCATCTTCGAGCGCGCATTTCATACAACGCCGATCTGCTCGCCGAATCGGGCGTCGATCGTCAGCGGCCAGTACGCCAGCCGGCACGGCATCATCGATAACGTCGCGCGCGATGCAATGAGTCATCGATTACCGAACTACCACCTCGAGTTGCAGCGGCTCGGGTATGAGACCGCGCACATCGGCAAGTGGCACATGGGCAACGACGGCATGCCGCGACCGGGTTACGACAAGTGGATCAGCTATGACGGGCACGGAAAGCTGAACGACCCCAAGCTCAATCACGACGGTAAGTACGTACAGCACAGCGGGTACATCACGGACATCATGAACGGCCTGGCCGTCGAGTTTTTAAAGCAAAAACGCAAGAAACCGTTTTCGCTTTTCTTCGCACACAAAGCAGTGCACCCTGACGCCGAGCAAGCGCCCGACGGCACGTTGCGTATCTCGGCACAAGGCGGCTATGTCGTGGCCGATCGGCACAAAAATCTTTATCGCGACGCAGTGTTTCCACGCACACCGAACATGTTGCCGCCCTCCGAAGTGATCAAGAGCAAACCGGCGTGGACCGAGAGCTTCTGTCTGAAGTCGAACGCGGCGTCACAAACGATCCTCGCGGCCCTGCAGTCGGGCGAGCAGGAAGAAATTCGCCTGCGCGCCCGCATGATGGCGGCCGTCGACGAAGGCATTGGTGCAATCATCGACGTGCTGCAGCAAACGAACGAACTCGACAACACGTTCATTGTGTTTTTCAGCGACAACGGGTTCTTCTTTGGTGAGCACGGTCTCGGACCCGAGCGGCGCTTTGCCTATGAAGAGGGAATCCGCTCGCCATTTGTCGTTCGCTACCCGGGCAAGGTCGCGGCAGGCTCACGCCGACGCGAGCTCGTCATCTGCCAGGACCTCGCGCCGACACTAGTCGAGCTGGCTGGTGGACGGCCAGGCCCGCAGGTGCAAGGGCGATCGCTGCTCCCGCTGTTCTCCAGCCGCCGTGCGGCATGGCGCAAGTCGATCCTGATCGAATACTGGGCCGAGCAAGCGATGCCCTGGCTGGTCGGCATGACGTACAAGGCGGTGCGCACCGACCGCTACAAATACATCCACTGGGTCAACCGCGGCAAGGCCGGCGAGCTCGATGAGTTCTACGACCTCGAGCGTGACCCGTTCGAGCTCGACAATCTGAATCGCAGCCGCAAGCTTGCAC
>DATEOP010000141.1:0-3814 GCA_035274065.1 Burkholderiaceae bacterium | reverse complement strand
AAACTCAAATTACAAAGATACGCAGCGCCGCTCTGGTCAGTTCGCTGACCGACAACTGAATTATGTCGACTGTGGTACCAGCGGCGGCATCTGGGGGCTTACCGAGGGCTACAGCATGATGATCGGTGGTGAATCGCTCGCTGTCCAACAGTTGCGTCCGATCTTTGAAACACTCGCGCCGGCGCCGAATCGCGGCTGGGGCCTGGTCGGCCCGAGCGGCGCGGGTCACTTCGCAAAGATGATTCACAACGGCATCGAATACGGCTTGATGCAGGCATATGCGGAAGGCTTTTCCATCCTGCAGCACAAAACGGAATTCGGACTCGATCTGCACCAAGTGGCTGAGATATGGCGCGAGGGCAGCGTCATACGTTCTTGGTTGCTCGACCTGACGGCGCGCGCACTGAAGGACAATCCGTCGCTGGACGGGATCGCCCCCTATGTTCCGGACTCCGGCGAGGGACGGTGGACGGTCACCGAAGCGATCGATCTGAATGTGCCCGCGCCGGCAATTTCGCTTGCGCTGATTGCACGGCTCGCGTCGCGCGATTCGGACTCGTTCGCAGCAAAGATGCTGTCGGCGATGCGCCATCAATTCGGTGGGCACGACATCAAGAAGCAATGAAAAGCCGGTGGTAAGCGACGTACGCTGGCATCCGGTTGCCGACGTTGCGGAGCTCGAGCGAACCGCGTGCCGCCTCATCATCGATGCCGCGGAGCGCGCGATCAAAAAGCGCGGCAAGTTCCTGATCGTGCTTGCAGGTGGCAATACACCGCGTGGCGTTTATCGATTGTTGCGCGACCAAAACGCGGACTGGCCGCACTGGAATGTGTATTTCGGCGACGAGCGCTGCCTGCAAGCAGACGATCCACGGCGCAATAGCAGGATGGCTTCCGACGAATGGCTGCGCCATGTGCCAATTAAGCATGATCGCGTACATCCGATTCCGGCCGAGCTCGGCGCAGCTGCGGGCGCCCTTGCCTACGCTAATACGCTGAGCAACGTCAGCGAGTTCGATTTGGTATTACTCGGACTCGGAGATGATGGGCACACAGCGAGCTTGTTCCCCAATCAAGACTGGGGCACCGCGGCTGATGCGCCCCCGGTGCTTGCCATCTTCAACGCACGGAAGCCGCCTCCCGAGCGGGTTTCACTCAGCGCAAACCGGCTAAGCGGGGCACGCGAGATCCTGTTTCTAGTCGCAGGTGACTCGAAACGTGACTCAGTGATGCGATGGCGCGCGGGTGAGAACATTCCTGCCCGAGCGATCGACCCACCGTCCGGTGTCGATGTGCTGATTGAATCGAAACTGCTTTCGGATGCTCGGTCCGCTAGAGCTGCACCCTAGGCGCCTGCCATCCGCAAGCGGTCGGCTACGTAACCAGAGACCGTGGCGACATCCAGTTGAGTGCCTGAAAGGCCAACATGGCCGTCGGGGCGCAGCAAATAAAACGACGGCTGCGGGATGTGCTGCCGTGCGAGTTCCTTGTCGTTTGCGGGGTCGCTCGGCACCGCATGCGTGACTAATAGATCGCGCAACCCGCGTATCTCAACAGCAAGCGCGGGCTGACCGAACAGAAGAAGATGAAATCGTTTGTCGTCGAGGTTCGCAAATAAATCTTCGACAGGTCCGTCAGGATGCAGCTTTATCCGTAGCCATGGAAAACGATCGCCGGCGCGCGGAGCGCCTTCGTGCCAGCGCGCCAGTGACTCGGATAACGGACTGTCGCGATACTGAATTCCGATCTGCGAGATCGTCCGAAACGCGAGCTTTCGTATTCTGTCGAAGCGCATTGCGAATGCAGCGACGTTCGCAAGCACACGCGTGCGCAGGAGTCCGGCGACACGGCTATCAGAAACGATCAGCACGAACGCGCGATCGGTCGTGCTCAGCAGCCGCTTGGCGACTGGAATGCGCTCGGCTTCGTAGGAGTCGAGCAGAGACGCATCCGCACGCCCTGACACGACGAGCGCCAGCTTCCACGCTAGGTTGTAGGCATCTTGCAGTCCGGTATTCATTCCCTGCGCGCCAACCGGGCTATGAATGTGTGCCGCATCGCCGAGCAGAAAGCACCGCCGATCACGAAAGCGTGCGGCAGACCGATGATGAATTCGGTACGTCGAGTACCAGCTGCAAGCTTTGAAATTCAAGTTGGCTCCGGCTTCCTGCCGCACTGACGGAATGACGTCTTCGAAGGTCAGATCTTCCCTGTCGCGCAACTCCGGAGGCAGGATCCCGACAACGCGCCAGTGGTCGGTTCCGCGCATCGGAAAGAACAAATGAAATCCTTGACGCCATAAGTAGACATTCAGCTCGTCCGGGACCATGGGACCCGTCACTTCCGTGTCCGCAACGAAAAAAACGTGCTCGTACGGCGCACCGACGAACTCGATCGAATTCATCTCGCGTACCGCGCTGCGCGCGCCGTCACATCCTGCGACCCACGCTGCCGTGATCTCCGCAAGTCCTCCATCGGGCTGCTTCAACGTTGCCTTGACCTGATTGGCGTCCTGCTTGAGCGCAACGAGCTCTGTGTTCCAGCGAACCGTCATTCCATGTCGGTGCAGCGATTCACCCATCAGGCGTTCGTTGTCATCCTGCCCAAGGATTAGAAGAAACGGATAGGGACTCTGGTCGCGCCCGATATCACCGACTGGAACTCGCGCGGTGCGCCGCCCTTCGGACCAAAGGTTGGCACCGGTCGCGCGCTTGCCAAGCTCGAGTGCACGATCAACGATGCCGAGTTGGGCGTAGATCTCGAGCGTTCGCGCCTGCACGCCCAGCGCCCTCGTCTGCAAAGCCGGCCCTGCATGTCGGTCGATGATGATTGCACGCACTCCGCGTCGTGCGAGCTGATTCGCGAGCATCAGCCCGGTTGGCCCCGCGCCCACGATCAGCACATCAGTGTTCAGGTACACGTTATCGCCGAAACAAGGGGAGAAACAACGCGAAAATCCAACCGAACGCCAGAACAAATAAAGAGCCCGGCTCGAGACGGTAGTAGCGAGTGGATTCCACGCTCGCGATAGAGGGCATCTCAAAGCCCAGCGTCTGCGCTAGCGCGTTCGAGCGTCGCTGCAGCCTCAGCCAGTGAGCACGGGAGCGGTAGTCCATCACCGCAAACACCAGCGCAATGAAAAGACCACCAACGTTCAGCAGAGCAACCAAGACCGAATGCGCGCGCACCGTATCGCTTGACAGAGCGGTGACAATCGCACCGTCGTACCAAGCAGCAGAGTAAGTCGCGCCAGACGCAGAATGCCGTAGTGGCGAAGGTCTTCGCCCAGATGGTTGTATTTGTCGAGCATTGCCGGTGGGCTCGCGTACCGACGACAGCGCCTCATTGGCGCTATACATTGCCGCTCGCGTGCATGATCGTACGCAAGGTTGCCATCGCAAACAGCAACACGGTGATGCCGTCCGCAACTAGCTCCAGAATCATCAAACCCTGCGCAGCTGTTTCGCTGTCGGCGGCTCTGCGTCTGGTGATCAAGCGCGCGAAGATCAGCAGCACCTGCAGTGCCAAACCTACGAGCACGAGCGTCCGTGCTGAACCGGACGCCAGCCCGGCATTGCCGGACTCGAAAGCACTCGAGCGCGATAACAAATACGTAAACGCTGCCACGCCGTAGCCGATCAGTGCCGAGCGAATGACCCCGTAGGTCCGCTGCTGATCGAATGGTGTGCGGACCGAAGTCATCGATTTAGACCGGGGCGTTCTAGCCGATTGTCAGCTCACAGCATTAAAACGAATGTGATCAACACATTGAACGCCGACAAGGTCAGCGTTAAGTATCAGCCAAACCTATTCA
>DATEOP010000140.1:0-17158 GCA_035274065.1 Burkholderiaceae bacterium | reverse complement strand
GTGGCGCTGGCACGCCCTCTGTGGCCAGACGACGTGCTGCAGCGGCGTCGAAGTCGCGGACGCGGAGTACCGTCATTCGGAAAATGCCTGTACCAACGTGCGCTGCCGCCAGGGCTTGTATCGATCCGATGACCGCAGTTCGAACGTGCGCAACGTGTCGCCGCTAAAGATCAAATCGATCGCGTCTTCGGGGCGTTCAGTCAGCGAGCGATCCAAGTCGACGATCGCTCTGAGCCACGCATTCCAGTCCTGCAGCTGCCGTGCCTTCCATGCATCGTCGGTGACGAAGAGTGCGTTATCGGCCATTGGTGCGTCCACCGGGGAGGCGCGCGCACCCGCGGCCTCTGCCACCCCTTGCAACTCCGCTGCATCCGATTGCACTTGCGCGAATCGGATCGGCGGCAGCGGATTCCATCGTCCGCCGCCATGCAGCCAGACCGCGTTGATCGTTCGCTTCTCGTCAGCCTCGCGCTGCACGTTTACGTCGTGCGCGTGCCACGCCATCTGAATTTCGTTATGCAAGCGGCTCCAGACCAGCGCATCGGGCCCGTGCGGAAGCTCGACCACGCCTTCAGTGATCGCGGACAGCGGGCGAGCGTCGACCTTCCACTCCGTATCGGAAAGCAGGAACCATCGCTGCCCAGATTCGATCAATCGACTGCCGGTGCCTAGAGCAAATTCGTTGGCAATGGCGATCAGCGCGCCCGATTCTTTTGCGTTCGGTGAATCGCTGCCGAGCGTGTGCACGATCACGTGATCGCGAGCTGCTTCCATGTGAACCGGATCAGCATGCCAGACAAACGCGGGTGCCGCTGCGCCAGTAAGCCGCGCATACGCATAGGGCGCAGTCGGGGCCGGCGCAGCGTGACCGAACAGAGTATTCGCCAGCCAATGGAAATGTGCTCCGGCAAATCCTGAAGGCGCAGCTTGCTCAGTGCACGTCGCGCGCGACAGGCGAGCCTTCAACGTCGGTGTATTTAGAGACGTGGTCAATGCGACGGCCAATTCGCCGGGCAACAGCGCGCCGGCTACAAGCAGCGTTAAATGCATTGATCGATTTTACGGTTGAACGCGCTGATTCAACGCAATTGGCTGCGCCCGAACGCCGCTTGGCTACAATCGTCGCGCTTTAACCGACTCCATCCTCCCTTCCTTCCATTGAACCTTCCGTACGAACTGCGAATCGGGCTGCGCTACACGCGCGCTGGAAGGCGTGCGCGACGTCGCAACGGCTTCATTTCGTTCATATCCGGTATTTCGATGATCGGAATCGCGCTCGGCGTGATGGCACTAATCGTCGTTTTGTCGGTGATGAACGGTTTTGTTCACCAAGTGCGCGATCGGATGCTATCAGTGGTCTCGCACGTCGAAGTGTTTGCGGCGAACGGAGCACTTCCGGACTGGCGGGGCATCGAGCAGATCGCCCGTCGAAATCCGCAGGTGATCGGTGCCGCGCCGTATATAAACGCGCAAGCGCTTTTGACCAATGGCGAGAGCGTGCGCGGTGCGCTGGTGCGGGGTATCGATCCGGCTTCAGAGCCACAGGTTTCGGATATTGCATCGCAGATACGAGGAGAACCGCTGTCGGCGCTGGCCGAGGGCGAGTTTGGCGTCATTCTGGGCGGAGAACTGGCGCGCGCGTTGGGCGTGCTACGCGGCGAGAAGGTGACGTTGATTGCGCCGCAAGGGCAGGTGACGCCGGCCGGCGTCGTACCGCGCCTAAAGCAGTTCACCGTCATAAGCACGTTTGACTCGGGTCATTTTGAGTACGACAGCTCGCTGGCGTTGATCCACGTCGGCGATGCTGCGCGACTGTTCAGGGTCGAAGGGCCAACGGGTGTGCGGCTTAAGCTGAAAGACCTTGAGCGCGCGCCGGAGGTCGCGCTCGAGCTGGCGAAGTCGCTAGATCCCGGTGTACTGGTGCGCGACTGGGGACGTCAGAACCGCAGCTACTTCACAGCTGTTCAAATCGAGAAGCGAATGATGTTCATCATCCTTGCGCTGATCGTTGCGGTGGCGGCATTCAATCTGGTTTCGACACTGGTGATGACTGTCACCGAGAAGCAATCAGACATCGCAATCATGCGCACGCTAGGAGCCAGTCCGGGCAGCGTGATGGTTGTTTTCATGGTGCAGGGCGCCCTGATTGGAATACTCGGCACGCTGCTTGGCGTTGCGAGCGGATTGCTGGTCGCGAACAACCTTGACACGATATTTCCGGCGATCGAACGCATCGCGGGATTTCCGCTGATTCCAAAAGACATTTACTTCATAAGCTCGCTGCCGTCGGATCCGCGAGCGAGCGATATTGTGCCCATCGCCTTAATCTCGATGGTGCTGTCATTGGTCGCTACGTTGTATCCGAGCTGGCGGGCGTCGCGAGTCAAGCCGGCCGAGGCGCTTCGCTATGACTAATCGATGAGCGCTGCAGTCCTTAGCGCGCGCGGCGTCGAAAAATCCTATCGCGAGGGTGGCCTTGCGGTGGATGTGCTGCGTGGTGCCGATCTCGATGTGGCCCCCGGGGAGCTGGTAGCAGTTGTCGGCGCGTCGGGCTCTGGCAAGAGCACGCTGCTGCACGTGTTCGGCGGGCTCGATGCCGCCGATCGGGGTCAAGTCCTTATCGAAGGGCAGGATGTTGCGCAGCTAAGTGAAGCCGACCGCGGTCGCCTGCGCAACGAGCGACTGGGCTTCATCTATCAGTTCCATCACTTGTTGCCCGAGTTCACTGCGCTGGATAACGTTGCGATGCCTCTAACCATTCGCCGTTATTCATTGCACGATGCCCGCGCCAGTGCGAGAGAAACGCTGGGCGCGGTGGGTCTACGAGAACGCGTTATGCACCATCCTGGCGAGCTATCCGGCGGCGAGAGGCAACGCACGGCAGTGGCGCGTGCAATCGTCACGCGTCCCGCGTGCGTCCTGGCTGACGAGCCGACGGGCAATCTTGACCGCGATACCGCACGCGCTGTGTTCAGCGTGTTTGTCGATCTGGCGAGAAGTAGCCGAACCGCGGTGGTCATCGTGACGCATGACCCTGAGCTCGCATCGCGCTGCGATCGCGTGCTGCGCTTGCAAGACGGCCGGCTTACTCCAGCATGACCGGTTAAGCAGCGCGCGAGCGATGCCGACGTGCGCGCCACGCGCGTCGCAGATAAATACTCCAAATGCCGCGAACCGTCAGATAGCCGAGTGCCGCCAGCATTGATGCCAGAAGCAACAGTCCCAGAGCGAGCGGCGCACCCAGGCTCATCATCCAGTGGCCGATCGCTTCCATCGATTCGATCATGTGCGTCCACTGCCATTCGGGCAGTGCAGGTGGCTTGGCGAAGCCGCCAGAGCCGAGAGTGAATTCGCCGATCTCATAAGCGATTAGGTACAACGGCACGATCGTGACCGGGTTCGTGTAGAGCGTCGTCACCAGCGCCAGCGGCAAATTCACGCGCACAAACACACAGACAATCGCCGCACCGAGCATTTGCAGTGGACCCGGAATCAGTCCGCAAAACAACCCGACCGCGACGCCGCCGGCAGCCGACCGACGATTCAGATGCCATAGTGCCGGATGAAACAACGCGTCGCCGAACATCGACAGCGCCTTGACCTCCCGCACCTTGTCGACGTTGGGCATCACCTTACGAAAAAACTTGCGCGGCATGCACTCAGTTTAGAACGTCGCAAATGGGTCTCGCTGCGTAGACTTATCGAATGAGTACCGACAAACGCTGCTGCTGAAGCCCTTCCAGTGAAGCCGGCGGCGTTGATCGCATTCGTCGTTGGCGTGTGCGCGCTGCAATGGCAGGCATCGCTGCCAGATACGGCCATCATCGCGCTGATTGCCAGCACCGGCCTGGCGCTATTAGCGCCCAAATTGTTTCGCCGTAGCCTTGGCTGGCCCGGGCGTGTCGCCGCTCTGATAGGCATGAGTTCCCTTGGATTTGCTTATGCGGCAGGCCATGCGTCGTGGCGCATGGCCGCTGAGCTTGCGTTCGATGACGAGGGCCGCGATATTTCAGTTGTGGGTGTTGTTGCCAGCCTGCCGGTCAGGCTGGAGCGCGGCGTGCGGTTTGAGTTCGATGTCGAACGCGTTGTTGCTTCCGATATACGCATCCCTTCACGTGTTCTGCTCGGCTGGTACAGCGGCAGCGATGCCGGCGGAAACAGCGAAGTGCAACCGGGCGAGCAATGGTCATTCACGGTGCGATTGAAGCGTCCGCACGGCACGATCAATCCGGGCGGTTTCGATTTCGAGGCGTGGATGCTTCAGCGAAAATTGCGCGCGTCCGGCTATGTTCGCGCCGGTCGTAATGCGCCGCCAGCGACGCGTCTGAATGAAATGGTCTGGACGCCGCAGAATGCGATCGAGCGTGCACGCTCGAATCTGCGCGCGCGACTGCAGTCGAACCTCGACGGGAAACGCTATGGCGGTGTACTACTGGCACTCGTGCTGGGCGATCAGCGCGCCATTCGTGACGCCGACTGGACGCTGTTCAACCGTACCGGAATCGGCCACTTGGTCAGCATCTCCGGACTTCACATCACAATGATCGCAAGTCTGATCGGACTCGGGGTCGGCGCGTTGTGGCGGCGCTCTCCGCGACTACTCGCACGAGCTGCCGCGCAGACCGCCGCGGTCATCGCCGGCTTAGTCGCTGCGTTCTTGTACGCGTTGCTGGCAGGCTGGGGAGTGCCCGCACAGCGCACCGTCGTCATGCTCGCGACAGTCGCCGTGGCATGGCTCTTTCGCTCACGCGTTTCGGCTGCGACTTCCCTGGCCCTCGCAGCAGCGGTGGTCTGCCTGATCGATCCGTGGGCAGTCCTCGCGCCCGGCTTCTGGCTGTCATACGGCGCGGTCGCCGCCATCCTGTGGGTCGTGCAGGGCAGGCCGACATATTCGGCGCGGGCAGGAGTTCGTCCGATCCTGAAGGCCGCCGTTCGCGTGCAAATAGCGGTGACCCTTGCACTCGTACCGGCCACCGTGCTGCTGTTTCATCAGCTATCGATCGTGTCGCCGCTGGCCAATGCTGCGGCGATTCCTACAGTCAGCTGGGCAGTGACTCCACTGGCGTTGATCGGTGCGGCGCTCGCAACGTTTCCAGCGCCGATCTCTCTATTGGCCGAGCCGGTGTTGAGTGCCGCCGATGCGATCTTTGCAATCCTCGTCACGTTGCTCGGCTGGGGCGCTTCGTTCGAGTGGGCCAATGTGCCGGTTGCAACTCCTCCGCTGGCATTGGTCGCGCTCGCCGGAGCAGGTGTCTTTTGGCTACTGGCACCGCCTGGATGGCCGTGCCGTGCAGTCGGCGCAGCGGCGATCCTTCCCATGTTCGTGTGGCCCGCAACGCGTCCAGTTGATAACGAAGTGTGGGTAACGGCATTGGACGTTGGTCAAGGCTCGGCGCTGCTGGTCGAAACGCGAACGCAAGCATGGCTATATGACGCAGGTCCGCGCTATTCGGCTGATACCGATGCGGGCGAGCGTTTGATCTTGCCGTACTTAAGACATCGAGGAATCGGAAGCCTCGACGGATTGATCGTCTCGCATCTGGATAACGACCACTCGGGCGGCGCGGCGTCAGTACTGCGCGGAATACCGGTGCGTCGCGTTATATCTTCAATCGCCAGCGCGCATCCGGTGCTCAATGCACGCGCCGATGTCGAGCGATGCGTGGCCGGCATGCAGTGGAACACGGGCGTCCTGAATTTCGCAGTGCTGCACCCCACGGCTTCCGATTATGAAACGAAGCGTCCGACAAACTCGATGAGCTGCGTGGTACTGATCACGTCCGGCGCGACCAGCCTATTGCTTACCGGGGATGTGCCACTGAGCGATGAGACAGCGATCATCGGCCGCGAGCCTAAGCTGCGCGCTAAGTGGATGAGTGTGCCGCACCACGGGAGCCGCAGCTCATCGAGCGCCCAACTTCTCGACACCTTGAGTCCAGGCTTCGCTGTCGCGCAAGCCGGCTACCGCAACCGCTTTCGGCATCCGGATCCGGACATAGTGGCTCGCTATCGGATAAGGGGGATTCCATTTTTCCGTACCGATCACGCCGGTGCGTTGCAGTGGCGCTTCGCGAGCGACGGCTCGATTACCGTCGCAGCATCCCGGCAGACCCAGGCGCGCTATTGGCACAACCGGCCGATGATCGAAGCCCAGCTCTCAAGCTCGGGCACCGAAAACCCGGACAACGGCGCGCCTGGCTACGACGCAATTCCGGGACCGCCCGAGCCTTACGCGGGCCGCTAAACTGCTTGTTGGGGCAGGGTCAGGGCGATGCAGCAAAACGCGTTCGACGAAATGTACGACGGCAGCGATCGTGTGCGCGCGCACTATCGTGAGTTCGAACGCTGGCTATCCGAGCAGACTGCGGACGCAATGAAGTTCAAGCGAGCCGAAGCTGACCTGGTGTTCCGGCGCGTCGGCGTGACCTTCGCTGTCTATGGGGACAAAGACGAGAAAAGTGACGGCGAGGCAACCGAGCGACTGATTCCGTTTGACGTCGTGCCGCGCATCATTCCGTCCGCAGAATGGAAAAAGCTCGAGGCCGGCCTAAAACAGCGAGTACGCGCGCTCAACATGTTCCTGCGCGACGTGTATCACGACCAGGACATCCTGCGCGCCGGAAAGCTTCCGGCGCAGCAAATCTTGCGTAATTCTCAGTATCGGCCCGAGATGCGCGGAATCAACGTTGTTGGCGATATCTATGCGCACATCGCGGGAATCGATGTGGTGAAGGCGGCGGGCCCGAGCGGCGCGGGTGAATACTTCGTTCTTGAGGACAACCTGCGCGTACCGAGCGGGGTTTCCTACATGCTGGAAAACCGCAAGATGATGATGCGGCTGTTTTCCGACCTATTTGCAAGGAATCGCGTAGCGCCGGTCGCGCATTATCCAGACGTACTGCTCGAGAATTTGCGGTCAGTGGCGCCACTCGGTGTCGACGATCCAACGGTCGTTTTGCTGACGCCGGGCATGTACAACTCGGCGTACTTCGAGCATGCGTTTTTGGCGCAGCAAATGGGGATCGAACTGGTAGAAGGGCAGGATTTGTTTGTTCAGGACAACCATGTGTTCATGCGCACCACACGCGGACCCCAGCGGGTGGACGTTATCTATCGGCGTATCGACGATGACTTTCTCGACCCACGGGCGTTCCGCAAGGACTCGACACTGGGCGTTGCCGGGCTGCTGTCGGTCTACCGCGCGGGCAGGGTCACGCTGGCCAATGCCATCGGCACAGGGATTGCGGACGACAAGTCGATCTATCCGCACGTTCCCGAGATGATTGACTTCTACCTCGGTGAGAAACCGATTCTGTCGAACGTTCCAACCTATGTGTGTCGCGACCCGGAGCAGTTGCATTACACGCTTGCGCACCTCGAAGAACTGGTAGTCAAGGAAGTGCACGGTGCCGGCGGGTACGGCATGCTCGTTGGGCCGGCGGCGACGCGCGAAGAGCGGCAGGAATTTGCGCTGCGCCTGCAAGCAAATCCTGATAATTACATCGCTCAGCCGACGCTTGCGCTATCCACGTGTCCGACGTACGTCGCATCGGGAATCGCCCCGCGCCATATTGATCTGCGCCCCTACGTGCTGTCGGGCAAGGACGTCGTTACCGTACCCGGCGGGCTATGCCGCGTTGCGTTGCGCGAAGGATCGCTGGTCGTCAACTCTTCGCAGGGTGGCGGTACCAAGGACACTTGGGTGCTTGAGCGATGAATCGTCCGAGCGAGCCGGTGCCGCTGCAGGGCGCGGATGCTTCCGCGCATGAGCAAGCCGCACGTCGGGCGTCGGATCAGATCGATCCGTATGCGTTGATTGAACGCGCCGAAAAACTGATCAATACCGAGCCGCACGATGCGGTCGTGTTCGCGCTGCGTGCCCAGAGCGTAGCGCGCGCTCGGACAGCCGAAGCATTAATGGCGCGGGCGCACTTCGTTGCGGGGTCAGCCCTGATGCAGGTGGGGGACTGGTCGGGTGCGACGAGGCAGCTTTCGCAGGCCGAGCAGGTTTACCGCGCGCAGGACGATATCGCGGCTCAGTGCCGAGTCAATATCTTGTTGTCCACCGCGTGTTGCGAGCTAGGTGAGTACGGTGAGGCGCTCGATGGCTTCGCAGAAGTTCAAAAAGTTGCGCGCCAGCATCAGGATCACGCGGGGGTACGGCTCGCGCTGGTGCACCAGTCGACGGTGCATATGATGCTCGGCGACTTCGACGCCGCACGCGACTCGCTCAAAGCTTCATTGGAGCTGCCGTCCGGGTCAACCGCTGACGAGGGCATGGTCGTGCTGCACCATGGTTTGGTCGATGCCAACGAAGGATTGCGCGCAGCGCTCGCAGGCGATGGCAACGTCGTGATGCGCTGCATGGCCGACGCCGAAGATCATTTCGTGATCGCGCTCGAGCTTCTGTCGGGCTCCAGCGATCGCTCGACAGCGATCGCCGCGCGCACGCAGCAGGGTGCTGCACGCTGCTGGCTCGGCAAGTTCAGCGAAGGCTTGAGCGATTTGAATGCGGCGGTAGCCGAAGCGGCGCACAGCGGATTCCGTTCGCGCGAGGTGCATGCGCGTCTGGAACTGGGTTACCACCTGGTCGGTGCCGGCCGCGAACATGAAGGACTCGCAATTCTGGGTCCGGCGCTGATGCAGGCGGAAGAGTTGGGTGATTTGCGGCGGCCGGCGGATTCACACGAACGACTATCGGCGCTGTACGAGGCGCGCGCCGACTTTCAGCTCGCGCTGTATCACCACAAGCGTTATGTCGAAGTGAAGACTCGGCTCGACGGCCGGTTGAGCACGCAGCGAGCGCGCCTGCACGAGGCGCGCGCCGAGCTTCAGAAACTGCGCACCCAAGCAGCAGCACTGCACGCAAAGACGCGCGATCTGGAGCAATCCCGCTCCCGTCTCGAGCGTCTTGCGCTCGAAGATGAATTGACCGGCCTGGCCAACCGCAGATCATTTACCAAGGAGCTGGAGAGCTGGTGTGCGCGTGCACGCGCCGGCACGCTGCGCTTCGGTCTCGTCGTTGCCGACATCGACGGCTTCAAGCAGATTAATGATCGGCTGTCGCATTTGACGGGCGATGCCGTTCTGCGCCACTTGGGCAACGTGATACGCGCCAATTTGCGCGACACTGACTTCGCAGCACGATTGGGTGGCGACGAGTTTGCGCTGCTGCTCGCCGATAGCGAAGGGGGCGCTGCGATGGCGGTGGTCGATCGACTGGTCGACGCGGTTCGCACTGCGTCGTGGTCCGAGTTCGATCCGGCCCTGCATGTGACGATGAGTATCGGCCTGTGTGAATCCGCCGATTTTGGCGATTCGAGCGAACTCGTGCGGCGTGCCGACGAGTCGTTGTACGCCGCCAAGCATGCGGGCCGCGATCGCGTACACCTTTGGACCGCGAGTGCTTAGCCGCACTGCCGACCACTTATTCTGGATGGCGCGTTACATCGAGCGTGCGGAAAACACCGCACGAATGCTCGATGTGAATCTTTCTACGTCACTGCTGCCACAATCGGCGCAAGCGACGGAGAGCGGCTGGCGCGCGCTGCTTAGCATTTCCGAACTGACCGACGAGTTCGATGAACGCTATCCGGTCGTATCACCGCGCGATGTGATGGACTTCATGGTGCGCGACGCAAGTAATTCATCGTCGATCTGTGCGTGCCTGCAGGCGGCGCGCGAGAATGCACGCGCCGTGCGTGGCTCGCTGACGACAGAAGTGTGGGAAACGCACAATGGCACGTGGCTTGATCTGCAACGCAAGCTTGCAGACGGGACGCCCGAGCGCGACCCGCAGTCGTTTTTCGAGTGGGTCAAGTTCCGATCGCACCTATCGCGCGGCGTGACGATCGGCACCATGCTGAAGGACGAGGCGTTCTACTTTGTAAGGCTCGGTACGTTCCTCGAGCGCGCGGATAACACCGCACGACTGATCGATGTGAAGTACCACGGAGTCGATGACGAGCCTGCGAATCGGCCCGGCAGATCCGATACGGGCAGCGTCGACAATCCGCCGGACTTCTATCACTGGGCCGCCGTGCTGCGTTCGGTGTCCGCATTTGAAACATACCGCAAGGTCTATCGCGACGTGATTACTCCGTCGCGCGTGGCGGAACTGCTGATATTGCGCGGTGACATGCCCCGATCGCTGGCGAGCTGCGTGAACGAAGTCTCGATCAATCTGGAGATGGTTCGTAATAGCCGGTCGGACGAGACGGAGCGGCGCGCAGGGCTGCTGCGCGCTGAGCTGCGGTATGGCCGCATTGCAGACATCCTGGCGCGCGGCTTGCACCGGTATTTGACCGAGTTTCTCGAGCGCATCAACGATCTAGGCGAACGTGTCAGCGAGGATTTTCTGGTGCCGCTGGAAGCTCACTAATACATACATTGAGACACTGAGACGGGTATGACTTATTGCGTGGGGATGCGACTGAATGCAGGTCTGGTTTTTTTAGGGGACTCGCGCACCAACGCGGGCGTCGACCAGATCTCGACCTTTCGCAAGATGACCGTCTTCGAGAACCCCGGCGAGCGGATGCTGGTACTGCTGACCGCAGGCAACCTCGCGTTGACGCAATCGGTTACGCAGATTCTCAGCGAGCGCGTCGGCCCTGAATACAACAGCGTATGGACCGCGACGACGATGGTCGAAGCTGTGCGCATCATCGGCGATGCGGTGCGCGAAGTGCACCATCGTGATGCGGCCGCGCTGAATGAATTCGGAATCGACTTCAATGCCAAGTTCATCTTCGGCGGACAGATCAAGGGCGAGGGCATGCGCCTGTTCCACGTTTACTCGGCGGGCAACTTCATCGAGGCGACGGACGAGAACCCGTATTTTCAGATCGGGGAGGCCAAATACGGCAAGCCAATCATCGACCGGGTGATCCAGCCCGATACGCCGCTCGACGAGGCGGCAAAGTGTGCGTTGATCTCAATGGACTCGACGTTGAAGTCCAATATTTCGGTGGGGTTGCCGCTTGATCTGCTCGTCTACGAGGCCGACACGCTGCGCGTTACCAAGTTCGTGCATATCGACAGCTCGAACCAGTACATGGCGATGATTCGCGCCACATGGGGCTCTCGTCTGAAGCAGGTGTTCGCCGAAATTCCCGATCCGACCTGGTTCGATTCGTACGTCCCACCCGGTGCGCCGCGCTTGCAGACCGAAATCGGTCAGCCGGTGCGTGCGCCGCGGCCGCCGTCTGTCGAAGCCGAAGCCGAGCCCGCGTCGTCGCCGATGCAACTGGTTGCAGGGCATGCGAGCGAAAAGGGGGCGCGCTGAGCGTCTGGGCGCATCGGTGCGCCGCTATTGCGCGTACCAGCCGCCGTCGACGTTCCACGCTGCGCCGCGAACCTGGTCAGCCGCGGGTGTACATAGAAAAACTGCGAGCGCGCCGAGCTGTTCCGCCGTTACGAACTGCTGCGATGGCTGCTTCTCGGACAGCAGCGCTTTTTTCGCTGCTTGCTGATCGATCCGGTCGCTCGCGGCGCGAGCGTCAACCTGTTTCTGTACCAACGAAGTCAGCACCCAACCTGGGCAGATCGCGTTACAAGTGACGCCGGTCCGAGCTGTCTCAAGCGCTACCGATTTGGTCAAGCCGACGACGCCGTGCTTCGCCGCGACATATGCCGACTTGTCAGCCGAGGCAACCAGCCCGTGGACCGACGCGATGTTGATGATGCGTCCCCAGTTGTTTTGTTTCATCTTCGGGAGCACGAGTCGCGTCGTATGAAATGCGGAGCTCAGATTGATCGCGATAATGGCGTCCCAACGGTCGACCGGGAACGATTCGACCGGCGCCACATGCTGAATGCCAGCGTTGTTGACCAGGATGTCAATCCGTCCGAAAGTATTTTCAGCCGCTTGGATCATTGCCTCTATCGCAGCAGCCTGACTCATGTCTGCGCCGTGGTACAGCGTTCGGACTTTGTTACTCTGAATCTCAGTCTGGACTTGCGCTATAGCATCCGGTTCACCGAAGCCGTTGATCACGATGTTGGCACCTTCGCGTGCGAGTGCGCGCGCGATGCCCAGGCCAATGCCGCTGGTCGAGCCCGTGATCAATGCAGTTTTACCGTTGAGCATTTCTTGCAGTCTCCCTCCGTTCCGTTGAGTATGCCATCGTGAGTCGCCTCACCCAACCGCGCCTGCGCAGCGTGCAATGTCTGAGCCCCGCGGGTCTGCACTCGATGGCCTACACCGAATGGGGCGCGGTCGATAACCCGCGCGTGCTGATATGCGTGCACGGATTGACGCGGCTCGGACGCGATTTCGATCGTCTCGCGCGTGCGATGGCGCCTGAGTATCGAGTTGTGTGCCCAGACGTTGTAGGCCGCGGTCGCAGCGGCCGCCTGCGTGATCCAACGCGCTATGTGGTGCCGCAGTACGTCGCCGACATGGTGACGTTGATCGCCCGGTTGGACGTCGAGCAGGTTGACTGGGTCGGAACCTCGATGGGTGGGTTGATCGGTATCGGAGTCGCAGGGCAGGTTAACGCGCCGATTCGAAAGCTTGTGATCAACGATGTGGGTCCGCGGCTCGATCCGGCGGCTATCGCGCGCATCGGCGACTATGTGGGTGCCACATTGTCGTTCACGGACGTCGAGCAGGCGGTTGACTACATTTCGACGATCGCGGCTCCGTTCGGACTGACTCGACGTGAAGACTGGCGCGAGCTGGTCGAGCCGGGATTGACGCGCGAGGGTTCACGATGGACGCTGCACTACGACCCGCAGATTGCAGTGCCTTTCAAAGCGTCGACGGCAGAGACCTCGCGTCGGGATGAAGCGGTCCTGTGGTCGCTCTACGACAACATCCGCTGCCCAACGCTCGTCATCCGCGGCGCGAAATCCGACTTGCTATCACGCGAGACGTTGCATCAGATGGCAACACGCGGGCCAAAGGCTCAGACATGTGAGATTCCGGGCGTCGGACACGCTCCAACGTTGATGCTCGACAACGAGATTGCGATCGTGCGCGATTTTTTGTTGGGTGAGGCGGCGCGCTAGAACACGCCACTGGCCAGACCGGCGGCGATTGCTGCGCCGATTTCCCTGGCGCGGTCCAGGTCAACTTCGGGTACTTGCTTGGGTGCAAGGATTTGCTGGGGCGTTTGTGCGCCGTTGCGCACGACGAGCGGTGGCGCGATCTCTTTCAGACGTAGTCCGGTAGCGATGCGCTGAATCTGGCGTGCCGCACCTTCACCATCGGTACCGGCGGCAATAATCGTGGCATAGGGCCGCCCGCTGACTTTGTCGAGCACACCGTAGTAGATCCGGTCGAAAAAATCCTTCATGCGACCCGCCATCGTCGCCAGGTTTTCGGGTGTGACGAACAGATAGCCGTCGGCATCGAGAACATGGGCAACGTCGGCACCGGCCGCGGTCAGCAGCTCCGTTCTACAGCCTGCTTCATCGCGCGCAGCCGAGCATGCTGCTGTGGCCAACTGCTGGGCCGCGCCGGTCATCGTGTGATAAACGATGATCAGTTGCTTCATCTCACGGCCAGCGGATCCTGCAAAAAAAACAGCGCGAGCAGCTCGTACCACTCTGAAAATGCGTCCTGCAAACGTGCCGGATTTACGAAGAACGTCTCGCTTGAAACTGCAAAGAATTCAGCCGGATCGTGACCCGCATAGGAATCCAGAGGCAGGTGCGCGTAGTAGCGATCGACTTCGTCGGACTCCGGATCAACATCGCTGGGTAGTTGGGCATCGATCAGGTCGAGCTCCGCAGCGAAACGATCGAATGCTTGATTCAAGACATTGCGCCAGCGGCCAGGAGTCAACGGCTTGTGCATGGCACCGAAGGTCGGTACCCCGTTGGCCTCTCCGTCCAGCAGATCGAGCTTGTGAACGAATTCGTGAATAACGACTGAATACGGCGCCCCCGCCCCGGTCGCGCTTTGCTGAGCATCCTCCCATGACAACAGCAAGGGTCCGCCGTCCCATGCTTCGCCGGCGATCGGCTCTACGTACTCGTGTACCACGCCGTCCTCATCGATGACGCTGCGCGGAACAAGGAATTCGCTCGGATACACGACGATGCTTTTCCAGCCGCGATACCAATCAAGCCCAAGGTTTAGGACCGGAAGGCACGCCTGCACCGCAATATTGATCTGCATTGCCGCTGTCAACTCGAGACCGGCTGCGGCCGACATTTGCTTGTCAGCCAGTAGCTGCGACGCAAGGCCGCGCAGGCGGTCGCGCTCGTCAAGTGTTAGACGTCTTACAAACGGCAGGGACGCGCAAGTCAGTGTCCAGAGCGGATCCGGAATCGCCACCGACGTTCTTCGCGTCCAACGACTTAACAGCGTCCGCATCGTGGGATTGTGCCGTAGAGCGCGCTTATCCTAGGCGGATGCAAATCGCGCCCCCCGCTGAGCCGGCCGCTGCACCGCTCGATCTCGATCGCACGTTGGCGCTGGTCGAACCGCTTTACCAGGCCAAGTCGCTCGCGACCGGCGAGCCGTTTCTGGCACACGCACGTGGAACGGCGGAGATCGTTGCACCGCTGCGCAACGATGCGGACTTGCTGAACGCCGCCTGCCTGTTCGGAGTGCACGACGTACTGCGCGAGCCCGATGAATGGCTGCGGGCGCGCTTCGGCTCGGGTGTCGCGCAATTGGTGACTGACCTGCGTCAGCTGATGCGACTTTCGGAGCTGACCCGCAAGCAAAGTGAAGTGACAGATAAGCGGCACGGTGCCGATGATCAGGCGGAGGCACTCCGCCGCATGCTGCTTGCGATGGCTAACGATCTGCGAATCGTGCTGCTGCGGCTGGCGTCGCGTCTGCAGACGCTACGCTATTACGCAACGAGCAAAGCACCAGGACCCGAGCCGATTGCGCGCGAGACGATGCGGCTCTACGCGCCGCTTGCCAATCGCCTGGGCATCTGGCAATTAAAGTGGGAGCTCGAGGATCTGTCGTTTCGCTTTCTCGAGCCCGACACCTACAAAGAGATTGCAAGGCTGCTCGATCAGAAGCGAATCGAGCGCCAGGACTTCATCCTGGATGCGACGCAGCGCGTGCAGCAGATCCTGAGCGACGCGGCAATTGCCGCCGTGGTCGTCGGACGGCCGAAGCACATTTACAGCATCGTGAACAAGATGCGCACCAAAGGGCTGGCGTTCGACCAGCTACGCGATGTGCGCGGTCTGCGCGTGATTGTGGAAAGTGTGCCGGACTGCTACCAAGCGCTGTCAGCGATTCACCAGGAGTGGACCGCAGCCGCCGGTGACTATGACGACTACATCGCGCGGCCAAAATTGAATGGTTATCGATCGCTGCACACCGTGGTCACCGATGAGCACGGACGCACACTCGAAATCCAGATCCGCACCAGGCAAATGCACGAGTCTGCGGAGCTGGGATTGGCGGCGCACTGGCGATACAAGGAGGGCGGGCAATCACCCGCGAGCAAACACAGTGGCCAGCGCGACGATGGCGATGCGCAGCGAATCGCCTGGCTGAGGCAACTACTGGCATGGCGCGACGAGGTCGATCACGCTTCGCCTGAAAGTTCAGCCAATAGCGCCGCGCACGATGCGCGAATGTATGTGCTGACGCCGCAGGCACGTGTGGTCGAGCTGCCGGCGGGTGCCACGCCCGTTGATTTCGCTTTTCACATTCATTCCGAGGTCGGATATCGCTGCCGAGGCGCACGTGTCGATGGTGTGATCGTTCCACTGAACACGCCATTGAAGAACGGTCAGACGGTCGAGATCATCTCGGCCAAAACCGGCGGACCCAGTCGCGACTGGCTGAACGCCGAGTTGGGATTTTTGAAAAGCGCACGTTCGCGCGCGAAAGTGCGGCAATGGTTCAACGCCATTGAGTTGCAACAATCGATTGCGGCTGGACGGGATCTGATCGAAAAAGAGCTGCAGCGGCTGGGCAAGACGGCGATCAAGCTCGACGACCTTGCAAAGCGTTTGGGGTTTGCAAGTGTCGATCAGCTGGCCGCTGCCGCAACGAAGGACGAGTTCAGCCTGCGGTCGATCGAATATGCGATCGCACCAACGGCGGTCCAACCTGAGCCCACGCCCGCGCCTTTGATTGGACGCCCCTCGGCCGTGCCCGCAGTCCCCGCGCGCAAGGGCCAGGTCCTTGTCGTCGGTGTCGATTCCCTCCTGACGCAGCTTGCGCGTTGTTGTCGACCCGCGCCGCCTGACGAGATCGTTGGATACGTCACGCGCGGCAAGGGCGTATCGATTCACCGTGCGGCCTGCTCGAACTTGAGATCACTGCTCGAGCGTGCGCCCGAACGTGTCGTCGATGTGACGTGGGGCGCTCCAGCCGATGCAGTTTACCCGGTTGAGCTCCTGGTACTGGCGCAGGATCGTCCCGGACTGCTCCGCGACATCTCGGAGGTCTTCGCACGGGAAAAGCTAAATGTCGTAGGCGTCAACTCAACCAGCAGCAAAGGGGAAGCGCGCATGCTGTTTACCGTCGAGATCGCCGCAGCATCGGACGTTGCGCGCGTATTGGCTGCCGTCCGAGAAGTGAAGGACGTGTTTTCTGCGCGCCGCCGCTGATCGACGGTAGCAAGACTGCTCGATATATACTTCGCAGCCCAGGCGCGTAGCTCAGCTGGTTAGAGCACCACCTTGACATGGTGGGGGTCGTTGGTTCGAGTCCAATCGCGCCTACCAGCCTACTGTATGGACAACATGAAAGGCATCAAATGACGTTCCGAACTACGTCTCCGCTCAAATTCGCCGGTTCTTGATGACGGAACGAGTTCGCCTTTCGAAAAAAAGTGCGGCTCGCCGCACTTTTTTTTGATTGGAGCAGATGAAATGATTTCGATTCGATTACCTGACGGCTCTAGCCGCAATTACGAACAACCCGTGACGGCGGCGCAAATTGCGTCGTCAATCGGCCCAGGCCTTGGCAAAGCGGCGATTGCGGCCCGGGTTGACGGCAAGCTGGTCGACGTCGCCCATCTAATCGACCGTGATGCCAACGTGGCCATCGTGACCGAGCGCGACGCCGACGGGATCGACATCATCAGGCATTCGACTGCGCATCTGCTTGCGTATGCAGTCAAGGAGCTATTTCCCGAAGCGCAGGTGACGATCGGCCCTGTGATCGAAAACGGTTTTTATTACGACTTTGCCTACAAGCGCCCGTTTACGCCGGAAGATCTGG
>DATEOP010000139.1:0-4848 GCA_035274065.1 Burkholderiaceae bacterium | reverse complement strand
TGAACAGCCTGACGCGACTGATCAAATCTTGGGGGGCGGAAGTTGTGCCGTCGACCGGCTACAACGCGCAATTGATCAAACGCATCAGCGTGCAGCAGCGGATCGATGCCATCCTGGCCGACCACAATCTTGGCCCGCATTCGATCAGCGGTGTCGAAGCCGTGTTCAGAGTGCGCGAGTTGGTCGGCTTCCCAATCCCTGTGGTGATGCTGACCGCGATCCAGGGCGTCGATGTGCTAGCGGAATTTCAGCGCGTGATGCACGAGCGGCTGGCGCTGAGCCCGACCATGTCGTCCGCAATCGCACGCAGTCGGGTTGAGGAGCCGACGGTTCTGCAGAAACCGACCACGGCGGCCGTATTGAATAACACGCTCGCAGAGATGCTTGGACTGACGACACTCCCGATGGTCCGATCGACCGCCGACGAAACCGCGTCGGCTAATGATTCGACGTAAGAACCCGCTCAGCGAGTGAGCTAGCGTGCGACGGCAATGTCGCGCTGCGCAGACTTCCTAACCGATGTCGTACCCGTGCCGGCGCGCAGCAAGCAACGCCTCGGTTCGATTCGATGCGCCAAAGGCGCGGTAGATCGCCGTTACGTGAGTCTTGACCGTGCCTTCGGACAACCCGAGCTCACGGCAAATGATCTTGATCGGAGCGCCGCGCGCGAGAAGCTTAAGCACTTGCTCCTGACGCTCGGTCAACTCGACGCGTCCGGTGTCGCCCTCGCGCGATCGCTCCGCGTTTCCAAAGATGCCCGCGCGATTGACCTCTTCAAGCAGATCGGCCGGGATATAAACGCCGCCAGACAAAACAAATTTAACCGCGGACAGCAGCGTTTCGGACGCCATTGACTTTGGAACGAAACCTGCCGCACCGAGTTGCAATACACGCATCACGCTACGTTGATCCTGGTTTCCCGACAGCACCAGGATTTTCATTTCTGGCGCTTTGGCAACCATCGCCTCCAGCAAAGCAGTGCCGGAGACGCCCGGCATGCCAAGGTCGAGCACGACGAGATCGAGCTCGGGTTGTTCTTCCTGGATCTTCAGCGCACCTTCTGCGGTGCGTGTCGTGATGACTTCAGCGGTGGGATCGAGATCCAAGAACAATACGCTGAGTGCATCAGTGATGAGCGAATGGTCGTCGACGACAAGTATTTTCATGGCTCTGGATTCGAGCGCTGACCGGGGCCGATTCGAAGACCTCGGGAAGCACGCGGAGGGCGGCATTGTAGACCGCGCTCTCTAAGTTCCCATAAGGCGAATTGCGCGCGTCGATGCGGCCAATCGTGCGCTTTACTGGGCAGACACCACGGTTCAAACGGGCCGAGGTTCGATCGCCGCGGCACACGCCTTCGCACGCTCGCGCGCTTCGTCGGTCGACGCTGCGCGCACGAGTGCAACCCCCATCCGGCGCTTGACGAACGACTCCGGTTTGCCAAACAGCCGCACGTCACTGCCTTCGATCGCGAGGGCTTCGGCAAGGCCGTGGAAGCACATCGCGCTTGCATCGTGTCCGCCGTAGACGACGGCGCTTGCGCCGTGATTGCGCAGCGACGTGTCGACGGGAAGACCCAGGATCGCGCGCGCATGAAGTTCGAATTCGTTTTGCCACTGTGTCGCCATCGTGACCAGGCCCGTATCGTGAGGCCGGGGACTAACCTCCGAAAACCAGACAGCGTCGCCCTTGACGAAGAGCTCGACTCCGAAGATGCCGGTGCCGCCCAGGTCGCTCGTGACGGCTTTTGCGTATTCACGCGCCTTGGCGAGCGCCGATGGGTCCATCGGTTGCGGTTGCCAGCTTTCGACGTAGTCGCCGGCCACTTGCACATGGCCGATCGGCTCGCAAAAGTGAGTTTCGATCTTGCCGCCCGGTCCGAGCGCACGCACCGTCAGCAGCGTGATTTCGTAGTCGAAGTCGATCAGACCTTCCACAATGACTCGACCCAGCGCAACGCGGCCGCCCGCGTTTGCATAGTGCCAAGCGAGCTCGAGCTGATCGACGGTCTCAACTCGGCTCTGTCCTTTGCCTGAGGACGACATCACTGGCTTGATGACGCACGGCAGTCCGATGGCCACGACCGCAGAACGCAGCTCACCGAGCGAATCGGCGAAGCGATAGGGTGACGTGGGAAGCTGCAGCGTCTCAGCCGCGAGTCGGCGAATGCCTTCGCGATTCATCGTCAGCTGCGCTGCGCGTGCAGTGGGCACAACGCGCGCCACGCCCTCGCGCTCAACGGCTGCCAATTCATCGGTGGCGATCGCCTCGATCTCGGGCACGACGATCGCCGGCTGCTCGGCCTTGATCAGCTTTCGCAAGGCTGCCGGGTCGGCCATGTTGATCACATGTGACCGATGCGCGACTTGCTGGCCGGGCGCATTCGCGTAGCGATCAACCGCGATCACCTCGACGCCAAGCCTTTGCAACGCGATGATCACTTCCTTGCCGAGCTCGCCTGCCCCGAGCAGCATGACCTTCACGGCAGCAGGCGACAGCGGTGTTCCAAGCACTGGAGCCAAGGACGACATTTTGGTAGCAGCCATTTTTCCGACTATCGCATAGCCCCGCCATCGCTTATAACGCTCGCCCATGCTCGATGCCGTCAATCTCAGTTGCGAGCGCGGCGAGCGCCCGCTGTTCGCCCGACTCGAGTTTTCGGTTGCTGCGGGTTCGCTGCTGCGGGTGGCGGGCCCCAACGGCACCGGCAAGACCAGCTTGCTCCGAATTCTCTGCGGGCTGCTTGAGCCAGCGGCCGGTGAAGTTCGCTGGCATGGTCGCAACATCCGCAAACAGCGGGAGGAGTACTGGAAGCATCTTGTCTACGTCGGACATTTGAACGGCGTCAAGGAAGATCTGACGGTGTACGAGAATTTGAAGGTCGCGCAAGCTGTTGCCGGGCGCAACGCCGACTCTGAGACGCTACGCAGAGCTTTGGATGCTGTCGGCCTCGCGCCATTCGAGAATGCTCTGGCGCGCCGGCTCTCGCAGGGGCAGCGACGCCGCGTTGCGCTGGCTAGACTGTTTGCAACCACGACTGCTCCACTGTGGATTCTCGATGAGCCTTTCATCGCGCTCGATCAACGCGGCGTCGCTGCACTATCGGCGCGGATTGCAAGCCATATTGGCAACGGCAACATGGTAGTGCTGATCACCCATCAAGACGTTGCGATCGATGTGCTGCATCAGCAGCATATTGAGTTGGCCGGCAATGCCGCTGAAGCCGCATGCTGAGCGTCTTTTTGCAGGTAGTTCGCCGCGATCTGTTGCTAGCGATGCGGCAAAAATCCGATGTGCTCAACACGCTGTTCTTCTTCGTCGTGGTGGTGACCATGGTTCCGCTGGGCATTGGACCGGAGCCGGCTTTGCTGCGTGATATCGCAGCGGGGGTGGTTTGGGTCGCAGCATTGCTCGCAGCGATTCTGTCGCTGCCGCGCCTTTTTGCCAACGACTACGCCGATGGCACGCTCGAGCAGATGCTGTTGTCGGCCGAGCCGCTGTCGTTGATCGTCCTGGGCAAGGCAGCTGCGCACTGGCTGACCACCGGATTGCCGTTGACGATCATGGCAGTCGCGTTCGGCGTCGTGTTCGACCTGAATGTGACGGCGACTTTAGTACTGGTCGTATCGCTGGCGCTCGGCACGCCGGTGCTTTCGCTGATCGGTGCGGTCGGCGCAGCGTTGACACTCGGATTGCGCGGAGGTGGAGTGTTAACATCGTTGCTGGTGTTGCCGCTCTACATTCCGATACTGATATTCGGTGCCGGGGCGGTCGGTGCAGCGGCCTCCGGCGTCGACGTCACCGCTTATTTCCTTCTATTGGGCGCGTTCGCATTGTTCGCTGTCGTGCTGACTCCGTGGGCAGTGTCAATCGCGCTTCGAATTTCGGTTGAATGACGATGAGCACTGTCATCACTTCCAGCTCGCGGCCCGGCCTGTTCTGGTTTTCGTCGCCGCAAACGTTCTACCCGCTTGCCGGAAAGCTGACACCGTGGTTCTTTGCTTTGGCTGCCGTGCTCGCAGCATTTGGCCTTTACGTCGGCTTTTTTGTCGCTCCCACCGATGCGACGCAGGGCGAGTCGTACCGCATCATCTTCATTCACGTTCCCGCGGCGTGGATGTCGATGTTTCTTTATCTGGTGATGGCATTCTGGGCTGCGGTCGGATTGATCATGAACACGCGCGTGTCGTCAATGATGGCCAGCGCGATCGCACCGACCGGCGCGTTGATGACCGTGCTGGCGCTGATCACGGGCTCGCTTTGGGGCAAGCCGACCTGGGGGACGTACTGGGTGTGGGACGCGAGACTGACGTCAGAGCTAGTGCTTCTGTTTCTCTACCTTGGGTTTCTCGCGTTGCAGGCTGCGATCGATGATCCGCGCCGCGCAGACAAGGCCGGAGCCGTGCTGGCGTTGGTCGGTGTCGTCAACATTCCGATCATTTATTTTTCGGTGCAATGGTGGAACACGCTGCATCAAGGCTCGTCGGTCAGCCTGACACGCTCACCATCGATGGCGGCGACGATGCTGCTTGGAATGCTGCTGCTGGCATTAGCCTTCTGGATGTACAGCATCGGGGCGGCGTTGCACCGAGTGCGCAGTATCGTGCTGGAGCGCGAGCGGCGAGCCGAATGGACGAGGGAACTTCTGGCGCAAGGAAGGCTCAAGTGAACTGGGGAAGTGCGACTGATTTCTGGGCGATGGGCGGCTACGCGTTTTACGTGTGGGGCTCGTACGGAGCGGCCGTTGCAGTCATTGCGATCGAGCTCTGGCTTCTGCGCGCGCGACGCCGAGCAGCAGTCGCTGCGTTGAGGCACGAAACGATGCGAAGTGTTGATGCGAAGAATTTG
>DATEOP010000138.1:0-6863 GCA_035274065.1 Burkholderiaceae bacterium | reverse complement strand
GAAACGCTGGACCGCGAAGAATTCTGGTGTGCGCAAACGCCGCAAATGTTTCGGTTCGCATCGTTGCTCGCCGCGATGAGTGCGAGGTCTCTGCAGGGCGTGACCGATGAAGCGAGCGCGATCGAACGCAATGGAAACTTTCCCCGGCTTGTGCTTGGGTCAAAGACGAATATCAAGGTAACCACCGAGCAGGACTTGAGATTGGCACGTGTGATTCTTGATGCGGCCGGGTGCGCCGCGTGAAGATTCGAGTCGGTCATGGATTCGACGTGCATGCACTGGTCCCCGGTCGTGCGCTGATACTCGGGGGCGTGAAGATTCCCAGTGCGCGCGGACTGCTGGGTCATTCCGACGCCGACGTGCTGCTACACGCGATTGCCGATGCGATCCTCGGAGCGGCAGCGCTGGGTGATATCGGGCATCTCTTTCCGGACAGCGACGCCGCCTATAAGAACGCCGATAGTCGACTGTTGCTGCAGCACGCGGCGCAGCGTGTGCGCGACGCCGGATGGCGCATCGAAAACATCGACGCCACCGTTGTCGCCGAGCAACCTCGGATCGCGCCGCATACCACGGCGATGTGTCAGAACATTGCAGCCGCGTGCGAAATTGCGGCGAATGCCGTCAGCGTGAAAGGCAAATCAACCGAGAAGCTGGGCTTCACGGGTCGCGGCGAGGGAATTGCCGCGATGGCGGTGGCGTTGCTGGTCAGCGACTAGCCAACGGCAGGCGCAGTTCAACGCGCAATCCGCGCGGTGAGTTCGCCGTCAGCCGCACGTCGCCGCCGTGCATGCGTGCGACGCGCTCGACGATCGGAAGCCCTAGGCCGGCTCCGCTGCTGCCTGAGCGCGCCGCTTCGCCGCGCTCGAACGGTCGCATAAGCCGATCGATTTCCTCGGCAGACACTCCAGAGCCACAGTCCGTTACTGAAACCACCGCGCGATCTGCGGCGACAGTCAGCGCAACTGAGATCCGGAGTTGGCCATTGTCGGGGTCGCGCCCGTAGCGAACAGCGTTGGTCAGCAGATTGTCCAGCGCACGATCGAGTTCAACCGCATAGCCGCGAACGCGCACGCCTGACGCGAGCTGCAGTTCGACGTTCGCAGAGTCTTCGTCGATACGCGCACGCTGAACCGCCGACGCGACAGCTGCCGTGAGATCGACGTCACTGGGGGGTGCCTGTGGCGCCTTGCGTGCGTAGTCAAGAAATTGGCGAACGATTGCGTCCATCTGTTCGATGTCGCCGACCATCGCGCCGCGAGTCGCGTCGGGTAACGGCGCTAGCTCGACCTCGAGCCGCAGGCGCGATAACGGCGTGCGCAGATCGTGCGAAATTCCAGCGAGCAGCACGGCGCGATCGGCGTCAAGTTTGCCAAGGTCGGTCACCATCCGGTTGAAGCTTTCGTTGACGGTGCGAATCTCGATCGGCCCCGTTTCCGGAAGGGGTGCGGGGTCGCGGCCGCTTCCCAGCTCCGCGCTGGCGCGCGATAACTGCGCCAGCGGGCGGTTGATCAATCGCGTGATCAAGATTGCGCCGATGATCGACAGCAACAGCGCCACCGCCGCCCAGCCGATCCATTGTGTGCCGTAGGTTCGCGCGACGGGATCGCGCTCGATAAACACCCAATAATCGTCATCCGCGATCGACAAGCTGACCCAGAGCCCGGAAATTCCGTTGACGTCCGACGCAAGCTTCGTGTTCGCACCGAGCTTGGCGACGATCGCCTGCTCGATCAGCTTAATCAGCGCACCGTCAGGCAGCGGTGTGACCTTATCGTCGGGCTCGAGCGGATAGATCCGTACGCCTTCATTGGCGGCAAGCTCTGCGAGCAGGTCGCTTCGGACGAAGGGATCGGCATAAAGCAGCGCGGCCCGCGTGATGTTGACGACTGACGTCACTTGCTGCGCGATGGTCTGCGCGCGCGGCACACGCTCGAGAACACGATAGCTCTGCAGCCACGCAGTGAGACTCGCGACGATCAGCAGCAATACCAGCAGCAACGTGCGCCAGAAAAGCGACGGCGATCGCATCGGACCTACGGGACGCGTCGGGCCACTACTCAGCCTCGGGGATCGGGGATGAAGACGTATCCGAGCCCCCACACGGTCTGGATGTACCGAGGCTTGGCAGGATCGGGTTCGACAAGCTTGCGCAACCGTGAAATCTGCACGTCCAAGCTGCGATCGAATGCTTCATATTCGCGTCCGCGCGCCATTTCCATCAACTTCTCGCGAGACAGAGGCACGCGGGGATATCGCGCAAAGGTCTTGAGCACCGCAAACTCGCCCGTCGTCAGGTCGACCGGGTCGCCATCCTTCGTCAACGTTCGCGTCGACAGATCAAGCACGAACTTGCCAAAGGTGAGCGGCTTGATTTCAGTCAAAGGCGCTCCGGGGGCGTCTTCAGGCCCACGTCGACGTAACACCGCAGTGATGCGGGCGAGCAATTCGCGTGGATTAAACGGCTTGGGCAAATAATCGTCGGCACCCATCTCGAGACCGACGATTCGGTCGACGTCCTCGCCCTTGGCGGTCAGCATGATGATTGGCGTTGTGTCATTGCCGCCGCGCAGCCGCCGCATGATCGATAAGCCGTCTTCGCCAGGCATCATCAAATCCAGGATCAGCAGGTCATAGCGCTCGCGTTGCCAGAGTCGGTTCATCGCCTGTGCACTGTCAGCGACGAATACGGCATAGCCGTTTTCGCCTAGATATCGCCGCAAAAGGTCGCGCAGTCGCGCATCGTCGTCGACAACGAGGATTTTCGGAGGTTTATGACGCGTCATTAGGGAACCTTGGGCGGCAGCAGGGCGCGATGCTATGGAACTCGGTGCGCAAGCACTTTCTTGCAAACAAAGTGTTACAGAATTTACCCGGTCGCCGGACCACCGGTGCCGTTAATTGCCCAATCTGCAGGCCTGAAGAAATATCATGCACATCATGTTGGGTTCACTGTCTCGTTGCCTTTTAACGCCCGTTTGTCGCGCGTTTGCCGTCGCCTTGTTGATCGCGACGTCGACGTTGATTGCGTTGCCTGCCGATGCTGCCTCTCGCGATGCTATGCGGCTGACTCCGGAACAGCGCCGGGATCTTTGGGAACGGATGACGCCCGAGCAGCGGCAACAGTGGCGAAATGCCCGCTCACCCGAAGAGCGTCAGGGCACGTTTCAGCGCTTCACGCCGGAGCAGCGGCGCGAAACGTGGCAGCAGTTGTCGCCGGAGCAGCGCGAGCTGATGTTGCGGCGGATGACGCCCGAGCAGCGTCAGAACCTGCGGGCGCAAATGACCCCCGAAGAGCGGGAGGCGATGCGTCAGCGATTCCTCGAGCGTCAACAAAACCGGCAGCGCAACGAGCAAAACGTTCCTCCGCGGCACTTGTCCCCTGAAGAGCGTCATCGCCTGCGCGAACAGATCGAGCAGGCGCGCCGCGATCAATATCGTCGCGGCAACGACGGCAATAAGGGAGCAGGCAAGTAATGACGCGGTTCGGTGTGCTCGTCGCGGCGCTGACACTTTCCTTCAGTGCGGTTGCGGCAGACCCGCAACTCGGCACTCAGGGCGCGAAGTTGTTGTTGACGCGCGCCGGTTTCGCGCCAGCCGATGCCGAGGTCGCAACTTATGCGACCCTGACGCACCGAGCGGCGGTCGACAGGCTCTTAGCTGACGCGCGCACCAGCAGCGTGACTCCGCCTCCCGCCTGGATCGACGAGCGCCTGACACCGCCGCGCGAGCTACGCGCGATGAGCGACGAAGCGCGCCGCGCCGAGCGGCAGAAACAAGTGCGCATGGGGCTGGATCTTCGCGGCTGGTGGCTACGCGAAATGGTCTCAACGCCATCGCCGCTCACCGAGCGCATGACACTGTTCTGGCATAACCACTTTGTCTCGGCGCAGCCGAAGGTGCGCTACACGCAACTCATGTACCGGCAGAACGTACTGCTACGAAAGCACGCTCTCGGACACTTCGACGAGCTGTTGCATGCCGTCGCCAAGGATCCGGCAATGCTGATTTACCTTGACTCGGCGACGAACCGGCGCGGCTCGCCGAATGAAAATTTTGCGCGCGAGGTGATGGAGCTGTTCACGCTCGGAGAGGGTCACTACAGCGAGGACGACATCAAGCAGGCTGCACGTGCGTTCACCGGCTGGAGCATCGACCTCGACTCCGGCGACTACTTGTTTCGGCGCATGCTGCACGATGGCGGCGAAAAAACGGTGTTAGGTCGAAGCGGCAACTTCGACGGCGATGCAGTGCTCGACATCCTGCTGGCGCAGCCGGCGACGGCCGAATTCGTCGTTCGCAAATTGTGGCGCGAGTTCGTATCGCCGCAACCCGATGAAGCCCGTGTAAAACCCATCGCAGCACAATTTCGTGCTGGAGGCTGGAACATCGCGCAAGCGGTGCGTGCGCTGCTGCTGCAACCCGAGGTGATCGCGCGCGACGAAGACAACGCGCTCGTCAAGTCTCCCGCCGAGCTGGTGGCGGGGCTCGTGCGTCAGTCGGGCGGTGAATTGACACAGCCCATCGCTGCGGCCGTGGCACTCGCGGGAATGGGACAAAACCTGTTTTCTCCGCCGAACGTGCGGGGTTGGCCTGGAGCAGACGCCTGGATCAACACGCACACGCTGCTCTCGCGCAAACAGTTCGTCGAGCGCGCGCTGGGTGCGCCGCTCGGCAAATCAGGTGGTGCGTTGACGGCTGACCCCTCAATGTCGGATTCGATGAAAGCTGAAGAGCTGCCTCGACGCCGTCTGCAGGTGCTCGAACAGTCTGCGTCGGTGCGCATCGACGCGGAAGCGTGGCTCCAGCGTGCCGGGCTCGCTTCCGAGCGAGTGGTCACGCCTGGAGGCCGGAAGAAGCTAGAGCAACTTGTGCTGGCCATTCCGCCGACCGCACCAGCACGCGAAGGATCGTTGGGCCTCGATGCGCTACGCGCGACGGTGCTCGATCCCGCCTACCAACTCAAGTGATGCCATCGATGGATCGTCGCACCTTCCTCACATCGGCGTCGGGCTTGCTGTCGTGCGCGGCGTTGCCGGCGTGGGCATCCGCTGCGGCGCCGCGGCTGTTGATACTGATTGAGCTGCGCGGCGGTAACGATGGTCTGAACACTGTGATACCGATCGACGACGGCGCGTACTACGATTTGCGGACACGGCTCGCATTGAGGCCCGAGACGGTCGCCAGGTTCGATGATGCACCCGCCTTGCATCCGTCGCTCGCTCCGCTCGAACCTCTGTGGCGCGATGGCCAGATGGCAATCCTGCAGGGTGTCGGATACCCGACACCGAACCTGTCGCACTTTAGGTCGATCGAAATCTGGGATACCGCTTCGGACAGTCAACAGTTCCTGCAGAGCGGATGGCTGACTCGCACCGTTGATAAACAACCCGCGTTCGCGTCGCAAAGCGCCGACGGTGTCGTGATCGGTACAGCCGATCTGGGCCCGCTCGCGGGCGGTGCTCGTGCGGTTGCGCTCAATGATCCGGCGCGATTTGCACGCCAGGCGCGGTTGGCATCGGCCGACGGTATCGCCGCACGCGGCGCGCTGGCGCATGTGTTGCGCGTTGAAGGTGACGTCGTGCGCGCAGGCGCCGACATACGCAGTGATATCGCATTCAAGACTGACTTTCCCCGCGGCGCGTTCGGCATTGCCGTCCAGCACGCAGCGGGAATCGCGATCAGCGGAAAAGTGCCGGTGTTGCGCTTGACGCTATCGGGATTCGATACACACCAAAATCAGTTGCCGATTCACGCAAACTTGTTGCGGTCGCTCGCTGAATCAGTGGTTGCATTGCGCTCGGCTCTGAGCGAGCAGGGCGTGTGGGATCGCACGCTGATACTGACGTACTCGGAATTCGGACGGCGCCCCCGCGAGAACCAAAGCGGTGGTACGGACCACGGAACAGCGGGTGCTTTATTCGCGTTCGGTCCGCATGTGCGCGGCGGCGTTCACGGGGAGGCACCATCGCTGCGCTCGCTCGATGCCAATGGCAACCTTCGCCATTCAACCGATTTCCGCCGGATCTACGCGTCGATTTTGGAAGATTGGTGGCGATTGCCGTCGGAGAGCGTGCTGCAGCGACGTTTCGAACCGCTGAAGTTCATCGCATAGGGCAGCATCGTCTCGCTTGCGCCGCTAATATGCAGGCGCATGTCGAGCCCACCTTCCGCGATTCTTGCTATCGATACTGCCACGGACACATGTTCAGTGGCGGTGCTGCGTGACGACAACGTTACCGAGCTTGTCGAGCCCGTAGGGAACAAACATTCGGAGCGCGTGCTTCCGATGGTCGACGCCGCTCTGGCAAAGGCGGGCTTGACTCTCGACGATATCGACCTCTTTGCGTTTGGTGCAGGCCCGGGCTCGTTTACCGGGTTGCGTATTGCGTGTGGCGTCGCGCAGGGACTTGCCTACGGCAAGCGCAAACAGGTCGTGCCTATTGGCAACCTGCGCGCGCTCGCTGCCAACGCATTTCTGAGAATCGTCCACGGTGATCTGCTGCTCGCGGCGGTCGACGCTCGCATGAATGAAGCCTATTGCGCAATCTATCGGCGCGACGTGCGAGTGACCGAGGTCAGAGTGCCTGGCCTGCAGCGGCCACCGTCGCTGGTGCAACTCGCTGCCGATGAGGCGGTTGCTATCGTGGCAGGCAACGCGCTCGTGGCGTTCCCGGGCGTCTGGCCGCAGGATGCGCGATGGATAGCGTCACCCGATGCCACATCCTCGGCTGCGTCGATCGCGACACTGGCGCGCCTCGATGCAGCGCGTGGCCTCGCAGTGAATCCTGAGCATGCCGCCCCGATCTACGTTCGCGACCACGTCGCGCTGACTATCGAAGAAAGACGCAAGACGACCGGTG
>DATEOP010000137.1:0-4377 GCA_035274065.1 Burkholderiaceae bacterium | reverse complement strand
TCTGAACTCAGCGGCAACATTGTCGAATTTGAAATGACGCCGGTCAACGTGTCGGCGACCGAGGTTCGGCGTTTGCTCCGTCAGCCAGACTCAACCGAAAGGGCGCAGCGCCTGTCCGCGATGGTCCCTGACGCTGTGCTCGACTATATTGATTCGCATCAACTGTATCGGGACTAATTTGAACATCACGAAACTGCAACGTGTCGTCGTTGACGCGCTGGAGGACGTCAAGGCCCAGAACATCGACGTCTTTAACACTTCCGGGTTATCTGACATGTTCGAGCGCGTCGTGATCGCCAGCGGCACCTCAAACCGCCAGACCCGCGCACTTGCATCCTCCGTCGTTGAAAAGGTGAAGGAAGCCGGTGGCGACATTGTCAGTGTCGAGGGCGCCGACGCTGGGGAATGGGTGCTGGTCGATTGCAACGACGTGATAGTGCACATCATGCAACCGGCCTATCGCGCGTACTACAACCTGGAAGAAATATGGGGTGGCAAGCCGGTTCGCCTCAAGTCTTCCGCCGCTGCGACGAAAAAGTCTTCAGGCAAGGCGAAAAGAGCGCGATCTGCCGCGTAGGTGCGATGAGAATCACGATGGTGGCGGTCGGCCAAAGGCAACCACCGTGGGCTAACGCAGCGGTCAATGAGTATCTGTCGCGCCTTCCCGTCGAATTCAAAGTGGAGTGCAAGTTGATCAAAGCCGAGCCCCGGAACGGCAATATTCCCGTCGCGCGCGTGCTGAGCTCGGAGGCAGCTCGCATTCGCACAGCACTACCGCGTAACGCCTGGCTGATTGCGCTCGACGAGCGCGGCAAGGATTGGACGACGCAGCAATTTGCCGGTCAACTGCAGCGCTGGCGTGACTCTGCCGAGGACATCGCCTTTGCAATCGGCGGTGCTGACGGCCTGGATGCAGAACTAAAACAACAAGCCCGCACGCTGCTACGACTGTCCAGCATGACGCTTCCGCACGCACTTGCCAGAGTTATGCTGTCAGAGCAGTTGTATCGCGCTTCTTCGATGCTGGCCGGCCACCCTTATCACCGGGCGTAGCGCCCAAGGAATTTCGATGCCCGGCGTTCTCTATCTCGCTTCACGTAGCCCGCGCCGACGCGAGCTCCTCAAGCAGATCGGGATCAAGTTCGACCCACTGCTACTGCGCCTTGCGAACCCACGTGGGCCCGATGTCGACGAATCACAGCATGACGGCGAGTCTTGCGTTGATTACGTCGAGCGCACGGCGCGTGAAAAGGCGGAATTCGGACTTAACGTATTGAGAATGCGATCGATGCTGTATCGGCCGGTTCTGTCGGCCGATACAGTCGTGATCGTCGATGGAGGCGTTCTGGCCAAACCGGCGAGCGTTCAGCAGGCCCGCGAGTTCATGCGCAAGCTGTCGGGGCGTACGCACGAAGTGCGAACGGTGGTGGCGCTGGCAATGGAAGGTTCGCTAACTACCGCCGCGTCGGTTTCGCAAGTTACTCTGCGCGCGCTTGGCAAAGATGAAATTGAGCGCTACTGCGCTACGTCGGAGCCGTATGACAAGGCAGGCGGCTACGCCATTCAGGGGCTCGCATCGATTTTCATCGAGCGCCTGGAAGGAAGTTATTCGGGGGTGATGGGACTGCCGCTGTTCGAAACGGCGCAATTACTTTCTAAGGCGGGACTAAAGGTGCTGTGAGGCAAGTGGTGCTGTAAGGTAAGTGGAACGGCCTGCTGTTCAAAGCGAGCCGTTCCGTCGGAGAAGACCTAACTACTTCTTCGCCTTTTCTTTGTCCGCCATTTCCTTGCACTTGGCGTCTTTCGCGGCGTCCTTCATCTTGGCGTCTTTCGCCGCCGCTGCCATGTAGTCCTTGCACTGCTGCGCCGTCATGTCTTTCTTCGGTGCATCCTTGGACATCTTGTCCTGAGCGGCTACGCCCGCTGCGGCGAGGCCTAGGCAGCAGGCGATCGATAGGGAAGCTAGGGTCTTCATTTGTTGTCTCCTGGTGTGTGGTTGAAGTGCAGCGGCGCCCAGCAGCAACACTAGGCCGTCCACGTGCATCGCAAGCATAACCTTATGCGCTTCTTCAGTTCAAGCGCGAACGTATTGGGACTCGCCCAAAGGTGCCTGCGATACCATCGACGCCCTCGATGGAAGACATCCTCATCAATATCACGCCTCAGGAAACGCGAATTGCGGTTTTGCTGGCAGGCGTCGTCCAGGAATTGCATATCGAGCGCAGCGCTGCGCGCGGCATAGTCGGCAATATCTATCTTGGAACCGTCGTGCGTGTGTTGCCAGGAATGCAATCGGCATTCGTCGATATTGGGCTGGAGCGAGCGGCATTTCTGCACGTCGCGGATATCTGGGAGTTTCGGCAGGCGGCGTCGGAAAAGCCGTTGCCGATCGAGCGTCTCATTCATGAAGGCGAGACGCTGCTGGTGCAGGTTGTAAAAGATCCGATAGGTAGCAAGGGCGCGCGCCTATCGACACAAGTCAGCATCGCCGGCCGAATGCTCGTCTATTTGCCGCAGGACCCCCATATCGGCATCTCGCAGCGCATCGAGAACGAGGACGAGCGCACCCAGTTGCGCGAGATGCTGCAGCGCCTGGTGCCATCGGATGAGCGTGGCGGCTACATCATTCGTACCAGCGCCGAAGACGCCACCGAGTCGGATCTTGCAAATGACCTGGAGTACTTGCACGTGCTTTGGAGTCGTATCCAGCAGCGGCGCGCCGAAAGCGTTGCGCCTGCAGTCTTGTATCAGGAATTGTGGCTAGCGCAGCGCATATTGCGTGATGTAACAACTGAGGCAACGACGTCTGTCCAGATCGATTCGCGAGAGAATTTTCTCAAGCTGCAACAGTTCGCCTTGCAGTTCGTGCCGCGCGTGGAAGCCAAGCTGACTCATTACACCGGCGAGCGTCCGCTGTTCGATCTGCACTCGATCGACGCCGAGATCGAGCGGGCGCTGGCGCGCAGAGTCGAATTGAAGTCCGGCGGCTATCTGATCATCGATCAAACGGAGGCGATGACGACGGTCGACGTGAACACCGGCGGCTTTGTAGGCACGCGAAATTTCGACGACACGATATACAAGACGAATCTCGAGGCGGCGCAGGCGATTGCGCGCCAGTTGAGACTGCGCAACCTCGGCGGAATCATCATCGTCGACTTCATCGATATGATGAGTGTCGAACATCAGGACGCGGTGCTCGCAGAGTTCAAGAAAGCATTGGCGCGCGACCGAACGCGCATGACTGTGAGCGGCTTCACGCAGCTCGGCCTGGTTGAAATGACCCGCAAACGCACGCGTGAATCGCTGGCGCATATCCTGTGCGAGCCGTGCCCGATGTGCCAGGCGCGGGGACAGGTCAAGACGCCGCGCACCGTGTGCTTCGAAATCCTACGTGAGATTATGCGCGAATCACGGCTGTTCGATGAAACGCGCGAGTTCCGCATACTCGCGTCGCAGCAGGTGATCGATCTGTTCCTGGAAGACGAATCGCAGTCGCTCGCGATGCTGTCGGATTTCATCGGCAAGCCCGTATCGATGCAGGTCGAGACGGTGTACTCGCAGGAGCAGTACGACGTGGTGCTGATGTAGCGATGCGCTGCAGTATGCGCGTCCCGCTGATCGTTGCGACCCTCGCCGTCGGGCTTGCGGCCGACGTGCACACGAATATTCTCGGGCAGACGATGATCGGGTTGATCGTCTGGCTGACGCTGTTCTCGTTGCTGTCGGAGGTCGCCCGGGACGTCCGATTGATGCTGATGGCGTGTCTGGTGATTGCGACGGCAGGCGAGATCGTACTGTCGCTGGGCTGGGGCCTGTATACGTATCGACTCGACAATATTCCGCTGTTCGTCCCGCCCGGTCACGTTCTGCTGCTGCTGCTTGGCCTTGCGCTTGCGCGCAGAATGTCGGACGGTGCGGCACTCACAATTATCGCGGGTGCCGGCGCCTATTCACTTGCGGTTGCTGTCGCCGGAATCGACACGCTTGGCATTCTGCTGTTCGGTGTCCTATTGGCAGCGTCGATCGTGATGCCCGGACAGCGGCGCCTGTACGCGAGCACGTTCGTACTTGCACTTGCGTTGGAACTGTGGGGAACCTGGCTTGGCAACTGGAGTTGGGCGCGCGAAGTACCCGGTGTGCCGCTGGTAACGACCAACCCACCGATGGCTGCGGGCGCCTTCTATTGCGCCCTCGATGCGCTGGTTGTGGTCACCTCGAAATGGCTCGCACCCCGATTCGGGCGAACCTCAGCTCCACGGCGCGCCGCCGAAGCCTAGGCCTTCCTGTCACGCGGCATACGGCCCAACAAATAGAACTCGTCGTTGGGCCGCATGCCAATCATGTTTGCCATGCGGTTCGACAGCGCGAAAAACG
>DATEOP010000136.1:0-3998 GCA_035274065.1 Burkholderiaceae bacterium | reverse complement strand
AGCAGACAAGCGTGCTGCTCGACGTGAAGATACTCAGCAGCGACGCTGCACGCGCACTTCGAATTTGGCTATCCAAGTGATCATGCCTTGTCGCGCCTGGCGCGCGAACGCGTTTCACTTCAACTGGGCTTTCAGATTCTTCACTGACGTCGGCACGATCTCGATCTGGACCACGTCGTAACCGGGGTCAGCGATCGCGGCCTTGACGTGTCGTGCGGGAGCGTTTGGCCCGGCTTCATTTCGACCATGGGTTTAAACGGCTGAGTTCAGCGCGGCAGCGCGCTGCTCCCCATTAAATACTCGTCAACGGCACGCGCGCACTGGCGACCTTCTCTAATCGCCCACACGATCAACGACTGGCCTCGGCGCATGTCTCCTGCCGCAAATACCTTGTCGACGCTGGTCTGATAGCAGCCAATGCCGTCCGCAGAAGCTCGCGCGTTGCCGCGTGTATCCGTGGCGACGCCAAAGCCATCGAGAACCGCAGCTACCGGCGAAACAAAGCCCATCGCCAATAACACCAGATCCGCGGGTACTTCGAATTCGGATCCCGGAACTTCAATCATTCTGGACTGACCAGTGACGGGGTCGGTGTGCCATTGCACCCGGACCGCGATCAGCGCCGTCACATTGCCCGCCGCATCGCCCTTGAACGCCTTGGTCGCAATGGCCCAGTCGCGCTGCACGCCTTCCTCATGCGAGCTCGACGTCCGGAGCTTGATCGGCCAGTACGGCCACGTTAACGGCTTGTTCTCGGCTTCCGGCGGCTGCGGCAGTAGCTCCCACTGCGTCACACTTCTTGCGCCATGGCGGTTGCTGGTGCCGACGCAATCCGATCCTGTATCACCACCGCCGATCACAATCACATGCTTACCGGTTGCAACGATTTGGTTCTTTACTTTGTCGCCGGCGATTCGCTTGTTCTGCACCGGCAAAAAATCCATCGCAAAGTGCACACCGGCCAGTTCACGCCCTGGTACCGGAAGATCACGCGGCTGTTCGGCGCCGCCAGACAAAATCACCGCATCGAACTCGGCTACCAGTTGCTTCGGTTCAATCGTCTCGCTGGCCCAGTTCGTGATCGGCGCGCCGCCAAGTTCGCCTACCAGCACGCCGGTTCGAAATTTCACGCCCTCGGCTTGCATCTGCTCGATGCGCCGATCGATATGGACCTTCTCCATCTTGAAATCGGGGATGCCATACCGCAGCAGCCCGCCGATGCGATCATTCTTCTCGAAAACAGTGACGTCGTGTCCCACGCGCGCCAGTTGCTGCGCGGCTGCCAAACCTGCTGCCCCGCTGCCAACAATCGCTACCTTTTTTCCGGTACGAACTTTCGATGGCTGCGGCACCACCCAGCCCTCTTCCCATCCCTTGTCAATGATCTTGTGCTCGATCGACTTAATGCCGACCGGCGCATCGTGAATGTTGAGAGTGCAAGCCGCCTCGCACGGAGCCGGACACACCCTCCCGGTAAATTCAGGAAAGTTATTCGTGCTGTGCAAAACATCAAGCGCAGTTTTCCAATCCTGCCGATACACCAGATCATTGAAGTCCGGAATGATGTTGTTGACCGGGCAGCCCTGGTTGCAGAACGGAATACCGCAGTCCATGCATCGCGCCGCCTGCACGCCGGCCGCATCGTCGGTTAAGTGAACGATGAATTCGCGCCAGTGTTTGGTGCGCGCGCGAGGCGCTTCAGCTGCTTCTTCCAGCCGCTGATACTCCAGAAAGCCTGTGATCTTGCCCATGCGTTACTTATGCTGCCCGTGGCGAAAAAGAAAATCTCGCAGGCCAGCCTCGTCTGCAGTTGATTGACGCGCGCGTAGCCACGCCACCAGCAGCGCGGCGTTGATGTGGCAGCCCGCTATCGCGGCGATCAGCACAATGCCTCCTAACCATTCGAGCACCGCCGGCACCGGACCCTGCGTGTGCAGCCACATGTAGATGGGTGCTGATAGCACTGCAAACAGGATCGTTGCTGGAATGATCCAGGGCACCGACAGCAAAATTACAAGGCTTGCCAGCAGAGCTGCTGATGAGGGGTCTGCGGCGCGGCTGTCGAATAGCAAAAGCGCCAACGGCGCGCTGGCCAATAAGCCGGGCAGCCAATCGCGTAGCGTGCGCGGCCATTGAGGCTGTACTTGCATACTGTCGAACACTAAGCGGCACGCTCGCTACGCCGCCAGCTTCTGAGCGCCGGCAGGAGCCTGTAGCGCGGTCATCTGCTTCAGCGCGCGGCGGTATTCCTGTGGGAACACTTTGACGAATCGTGTACGCATCGTGACCCAGTTATCGAGCAACATCCGCGCACGTAAGCTACCGGTCGAGCGAAAATGGCTCTCGATTAACCCCCTCAGCAGGAACTCGTCTGTTTCTCCAAGGTGCCAGATCGCCTCATCCACGCCTTCTTCCTGCGCGGCCGTCGGAAGCACTGCCTCCAGCTCGCACATCGACTGATTGCACTTGCTGGCGAAATCTCCGAACTCGTCAAATACATAGGCAATACCGCCCGACATACCGGCAGCGAAATTCCGACCCGTCGCGCCAAGCACGACTACGGTGCCCTTCGTCATGTACTCGCATCCATGATCACCGGTACCTTCGACGACAGCCGTAGCGCCAGAATTGCGCACCGCGAATCGCTCGCCAGCGACGCCGTTGAAAAAGGCTTCACCTGCGATCGCGCCGTAAAGCACGGTGTTACCAACGATGATGTTCTCGGTCCCCGCGCCGCGAAAATCGTTCGGGCATCGCACGATCAAGCGTCCGCCCGATAGCCCCTTCCCTGTGTAATCGTTTGCGTCGCCGACCAGATCTAGCGTGATGCCCGCGGCCAGAAACGCGCCGAAGCTTTGCCCCGCGGTTCCGTTGAATTGAATGTGAATCGTGTCGTCGGGCAGACCTGCATGTCCATAGCGACGCGCGACCTGGCTGGACAGCATCGTGCCGACCGCGCGGTTGACGTTGCGAATCGGTGTGATAAAGCTAACGCGCTCGCCGTGCTCGAGGGCAGGCTTGCATTGCTCGATCAGCTTGTGGTCGAGCGCCCGACCCAACCCGTGATCCTGTGACTCGATGCATAAACGGGGAACCTCGGCCGGCATCTTGGGCAAATAAAAAATACGACTGAAATCCAGCCCGCGTGCCTTCCAGTGCTCGATGCCGCGACGCGTGTCGAGCCGGTCGGCGCGGCCAATCAACTGATCGAACGTGCGCACGCCAAGCTGCGCCATGATCTCGCGCACCTCTTCGGCAACAAAGAAAAAATAGTTAACAACGTGCTCAGGCTGGCCGCTGAACTTTTTGCGCAACAGCGGATCCTGCGTTGCCACGCCGACCGGGCAGGTATTCAGATGACATTTGCGCATCATGATGCAACCCTGCACGACCAAGGGTGCGGTAGCAAAGCCAAATTCATCGGCACCCAGCAGCGCACCGATGACAACGTCGCGCCCTGTTTTCATCTGTCCATCGACCTGCACAGCGATGCGGCTGCGCAGCCGATTCAGCACCAGCGTTTGCTGGGTTTCGGCAAGTCCAATTTCCCACGGTGTGCCGGCATGTTTGATCGACGACACCGGCGACGCCCCGGTGCCGCCGTCATGACCGGCAATCGTGACGTGATCCGCTTTCGCCTTTGCGACCCCGGCGGCGACGGTACCCACGCCAACCTCGGACACCAGCTTGACGCTGATCGAGGCTTGCGAATTTGCATTCTTCAGGTCGTGGATCAACTGTGCCAAGTCTTCAATGGAGTAGATATCGTGGTGCGGCGCCGGTGAAATCAGACCGACCCCTGGAACGGCATAACGCAGCTCGGCAATGTACGGGCTGACCTTGTGTCCCGGAAGCTGCCCACCCTCGCCCGGCTTCGCGCCTTGCGCCATCTTGATTTGAAGCTGGTCGGCGCTGATCAGATACTCAGTCGTCACGCCGAAGCGACCCGATGCAACCTGCTTGATTTTCGAGCGTAACGAATCACCCGCGCGCAAGGG
>DATEOP010000135.1:0-3392 GCA_035274065.1 Burkholderiaceae bacterium | reverse complement strand
AGTGTTTGACGATCATCGATATCTGCAGTCGACAACGTCATTTATTCAGTATGTGATCGACGAATTTCCACTGCGCGTCATCGCGCTCGACACGGTGATCCCGGGGCAAAGCGGGGGCACGCTGTGTGATGAGCGACTGGCGTGGCTCGAGGGTACGCTCGCCGAGTCCGGGAAACCCACAGTAATCGCCTTGCATCATCCGCCGTTCGTAACCGGTATCGGGCATATGGACCGCATAGCGCTCGATTCATCGATCAAGCTTGAGCAAATCGTCGCGCGGTATCCGCAGGTCGAGCGCGTGATCGCCGGTCACCTGCATCGCCCCATCACCGTGCGTTTCGGCGGGACCGTTGCCAGTACGTGCCCAAGCCCGGCACACCAAGTGGCGCTCGACATCTCACGCGACGCCGCCGACCATTTCATCATGGAGCCGCGCGCGTTCCAGCTGCACTGGTGGAACGGTGGGCGATTGGTTACGCATACCGAGTACATCGGCGATTACGGCCCTTCATACCCGTTTCGCGAAAGCGGAAAGTTAATCGACTGATGCCGGTTCGATGAGGCGCAGCGAACTCGACCACATCGTTATCGGGTGCGCCATGCTGGATGACGGCATGGACTGGGTTGAAAAACGCCTGGGTGCGCGTCCTGCCCCGGGCGGTCAGCACCTTGCGATGGGAACGCACAACGCGTTGCTGAAGCTGGGTCCGCGCGCGTATCTCGAAGTGATTGCGATTGATCCCGAAGGCACCGCGCCGGCGCGGCCGCGCTGGTTTGCGCTGGATGAACCTGAAATGCAGGCGCTACTGGCAACAGGCCCGCGGCTCATCACGTGGGCGGTACGCAGCGAATCGTTAGCCAACGCTTGCGCGCGCGTGCCTGACCTTGGCGAGATCGTATCGATGAGTCGCGGTAAATTTCACTGGAAGATCGCAGTGCCTGAAACCGGTTCTTTGGCGTGGGGAGGCATTCTGCCGACGGCGATTCAATGGCTGGCGTCCGATCATGGCGAAGCCCACCATCCGTGCGATGAGCTTGAGGACAGCGGGTGCGAATTAGTGCGCCTGCAGCTATCTCACCCCGCCGCCGTTCTTGGTACCAGCGGCATCATGGGAATGTTTCGCGAGCTGAAGATCATGGGACCGGTCGACTTGGCACCGGGACCCAAGGTGCTGGCGGCGACGATTCGAACGCCTGCAGGCGAAGTTGTGCTGAGCTAGCTCAATGCCCGATCAGCTTCAGCACCGGCACGACACCGCCGGTCTCGATTCCGCGATAGTTGCGGATTGGCGGGCAGTCGTACACCGCTAGCGGTGTGCCGCTCGGGTCTTCGATCAGGTCGAGCTGCTCCAGTACCTCGACCGTTGCCGCATGCACTGCGCGCGTGCTGCCATCGGCGATCCTGATCGCGATGCCCAGCCCCTGGGAGCGCACGCCGATAGCTTGCATCCCATCGGCGCCAGCCTTGCTGATCCAATCGCCGCGGCCACTGAGCGCGATTGCAAGATCCGCGCGGCGCGTGCCTGATACGAGGTCCGGGTGATGACTCATCGCGAACGTCAATGCATGCATCTCCGGCGATTCTTCGGCGGCGATGCGCGCGTAAAGCTGCGCCAGCCGTTTCAGCGGCATCGCGAAGTTGGGTGCACTGCAGCCGTCAGTGCCCTGCGCGATCGTGTCACCGTTCGCAAAGCGCGCCACCGTCGTACGAATTCGCTGCTGCAACGGATGCCCGCTGTCCAAATAGTTTTCAGTCTGCAGGCCATGCAACCTGCAATACGCCAAAAAGCCCGCATGCTTGCCCGAGCAATTGTGATGCAGTGCACTCCATGTCACGCCGATCGGCGGCGCGGTTTCCGTCGCGGCAAAAAAACTCGGCGTATGGCAGCCGCACTGCAATGCCTTTTCATCGAGCCCAATGCGCGACAGCATCCGCTGCACGACCGCTACGTGCATCGCTTCGCCGCTGTGGCTGGCGCACATCAGCGCGAGCTCGTGCGATCCGAACCCGTAGTGCGCGAGGCCATCGTCCTCGACCAACGGCAGTGCCTGCAGCGGCTTCAGTGCGCTGCGAGTGAAGTTCAGTGAGTCAGGATCGCCGGCCGATGCGACCAGCTTGCCGTGCGAATCGACGACTGCAACCGAGCCGTAATGCACGCATTCGGTGGTGCCGCCGCGTGTGGTCTCGACCAAGGGCACGTGGCGCGGGATCATCCGCCGAACCATACCGTGAGCACGGACAAACAGCAACGCCGTGGCGCTGCGCGGCTTATCGTCGGGTGCGCAAGCAGCTAAGCGGGCTGTGGTGCAGCTCCGCCGGATTTCAAACGGGCGGCGATCTCTTTCCGGTAGCGGTTTAGGTCCTGCACCGACGTGAACGTGCGCTCGAACAGCAGAGACAGGTTGTGCAGGATGCGCTCGACCACCTTGGTTTCCCACTCTTTGTCGAACCGTATTTGTTCGTCGAGCCAGTGCTCGAGCCAACCCGGGTCAGGAAGCCTCGATTGCACCGTATCGCGCGGGAAAAGCGACTGATTGACGTGCAGATTGGTCGGGTGCAATGCCTTGTCTGTGCGTTTGGCCGAGGCCATCAACACGCCAATCTTGGCAAACGCTGCGCGCGCCGTGTCGCCTAGCTCGGATAGTGACTTTTTCATATAACGCAGGTAAGCGCCGCCGTGGCGCGCCTCGTCCTGCGACAACAGCCGATAAATCGCCTTGATCACCGGCTCTGTATGCCATTCGGAAGCGCGCCGGTACCAGTGATTGAGTCTGACTTCGCCGCAAAAATGCATCATCAGCGTTTCAAGCCGGGGCGCAGGATCGAACTCGAAGCGCACGGCATGCAACTCGTCTTCGCTCGGCACCAGATCAGGCCGGAACCGGCGCAGGTATTCCATCAGAACCAGCGCGTGCTTCTGCTCTTCGAAAAACCAAACCGACATAAAGGCCGAGAAATCGGAATCACCGCGGTTGTCGCGCAAAAACATTTCGGTGGCTGGCAGCGCGGACCATTCGGTGATCGCGTTCATCTTGACCGTCTGCGCCTGCTCTTCGGAGAGCTTCGCCGCATCGAAATCGTTCCAGGGAACATCTGTTTCCAGGTTCCAGCGGACCGACTCGAGCGATCTGAATATATCGGGGTATAACAAAGGCGCCATCGTTCTGCCCTCGGCTGCGCGCTACTGATGCAAACCGTATGCCCTGCGCTTATCGTGCGTAATCAGTGCGTAGGCGGAGTGGTTGTGAATTGATTCGAAGTTTTCGGCTTCGACAGTGTAGGCAACGATACGGGCGTCGGTGTTTAAAGCAAGCGCTACGTCGCGCACGACGTCTTCGACGAACTTGGGATTGTTGTAAGCGCGCTCGGTCACGTACTTCTCGTCCGGTCG
>DATEOP010000134.1:0-7870 GCA_035274065.1 Burkholderiaceae bacterium | reverse complement strand
TCGTTGCTGCGTCGTACCGACGCGGAAACTGCACTTCCCGTGACCATCATTCGTTCGGAAGAATTGATTCGACAAGGCGTCACGACCGCTGAACAGGCGGTCAACCGTATTAGTGCAAACCAGTCAGGAGTTGGCGTGAGTCAGAGCGTCGGAGCCTCGACGGGCGGGGCGGCGCAAGCCGATCTCCGCGGTCTGGGAGCGCAGTCTGCCGCCAACAAGACGTTGGTGCTGCTGAATGGCCGCCGTTTGGCTAGCAGTGCGATCGTTGGACTGGAAGGTGCGGTAGATCTGAATGCGATTCCGCTGAACTCGATCGACCGCATCGAAGTATTGCGAGACGGCGCTTCCGCCATCTACGGCACGGATGCCATCGGTGGCGTCATTAACTTCATCCTGCGACGTGACTACACCGGGATCGAGCTGGCCGCCGAAGGTCAGTGGCCGAGGGACAGTGGCGGCGACGAGAGGCGCTTCACCGCCCTGGCCGGGTGGGGAAACCTCGACAAGGATCGTTTCAACATCATGGGCTCGATTGACTATCGCAAGCAGGACGTGATGCTGGCGGCCGACCGTGATTTCGCGAGAACAGGCATCATCGGAACAGGGCGCGCTGCCATTCTCGCGGGTACGAGCGGCAGTGCGTTCCCGGGCGACCTGAACGGCTTCGAGCCGTCGGGACCGGGGTGCGCACCGCCGGGCTCGGTGCCTGTGACAAATGCCGCTGGCACGGCATTTGGATCCTGTCGCTACGACTTCACCCACGATATCGACATCATTCCGGAAAACGAGCAGTTAACCGGCTTGCTGCGCGGCACGCTAAAGCTGGGGCAGGACCACCAAGTGTCAGCCGAGTACCTGCGGGCCAAGAACACCGTTATCGCTCGCGTCGCGGCGGTGCCGTCGAGTCATATCATGCTTGCGACGCATCCGCATTTCCCGGCAGGCGCGCCCCTGACAGACGTGCCCAACGCCGCGGGTATCGACGAACCGGGTGGCATTGTCAACTGGCGGCAAGTGCCGGCCGGCACGCGGGATGGCGAGTCAGAGGCAATCAACGAGCGTTGGGTGATTGATTTTCAGGGCGCCGTGGCTGGCTGGGATTACCGCGCTGGGTTTGGCAACGCGAAGAACAAGACGACGGATTCGGTCACTGGTGGCTACACCAACGACGACACGATTCAGGCAGCGCTGTATGCCGGCCTGATCAATCCCTTCGGCCCACAGACCGCCGCCGATCAGGCCGCACTCGATTCGGCACTCGTCAACGCGAGGACGATTACATCCAAGGGCGACGTCGATTTCATCGACGCGCGGGTAACCAAGGACCTTTTTCAGTTGCCTGCCGGTCCCCTGTCGATCGCTCTTGGCACTGAGTACCGCAACGAGAAATATACCTATGTCGCCGAGGAGATCACTCGACAGGTACCGAGCATCGGTGTCGACCCTGATAGCGACGTCCAGGGCAAGCGCCATGTGACGGCTCTGTTCGCCGAAGTCGGGATTCCGATCGTCAAGAATCTGGACGCGACGGTCGCTCTACGCTATGACGATTACAGCGACGTGGGCAGCACGACAAATCCCAAATTTACACTTCGCTTCCAACCGGTGCCAGAGTTGCTGCTGAGGGCCTCGTATAACACGGGCTTCCGTGCGCCGACGTTGTACGATATTTTCTCGCCGGCTTCTTTGACATTCACGTCCGACAGTTACGACGATCCGCTGCTGTGCCCGGGAGGCACCGCACTTGACCCCAGCCAGGATGGCGTCGTCTGCGGCCAACAGGTGCAATCCCGGACTGGCGGCCCCGTCTCGATCGGCCTTCCAGCGAGCACCCTGCAACCGGAGGAATCAAGAGCTTGGACCTTCGGCTTCATCGTGGAGCCAGCTCAATGGCTAACGGCTGGGCTTGATTTCTGGTGGATTAGGCTGGAAAACCAGATCGGCGGACTGCCCGAGCAAGCAATTTTCGCAGACCCGGTTAAGTACGCGAATAAGTTCGTTCGCTGCAGTCAAGCCACCCAGGCGCAGCGAAACGCCATCGATGCGTGCTTGAACTTCCCGACCTTCGATCCGATCGCCTTTATCGACCAGCCGACCGAGAATCTGGGAAATTTGAACACCAACGGAATTGACGTCAATCTGCAGGTGCGGTTTACGCCAACGCCGTACGGCAAGTTCGGCCTGACGATGGACGGCACCTATGTCACCAAGTACGAGTACCAACGCGAAAAAAATGGCGCGTACATTCAAAATGTCGGGGTTTACGCCGACACCGCGCCAATCTTCCGTTGGCAGCACACAGTGTCCCTCAATTATTCATTCGGACCATGGAGTGCTGCCTTTGTGAACAGGTACAAGTCGGGATACGCTGACCAAACCGCGCCCAACGAAGTCGGCAGCTACTCGGTCTTTGATTTGTTCGGTACTTGGACAGGTTATAAGGGCGTGACGCTTACCGCGGGTGTCAAGAATCTGTTCGATGAGGATCCGCCGTTGACCAATCAAGTGACGGTATTCCAACGCGGATATGATCCTCGCTTCACCGATCCGCGTGGTCGTACATTAATGTTGCGCGCTGCGTACAAGTTCTTTTAGGTCTGCCGCAAAATAAAAAGCCCGCCATCCGGCGGGTTTTTTTTGTTGTAGTCACCTTTGAGTCTTATCCGACTCGCATCCAGAGCCGCGCAAGATCTGCGGTGCCGTCGGTGCCACCGACGAGTTTGAAAGTCTCGCGGGCCTTAGCTTTCTGACCGGCGCGCAGGTAGGCAATCCCGAGATGGAGATTCGCTTCGTCAGTACGCTTTAGCTTTCCCTGCGTGATTGCCTGTCGCATCAGTGCGATTCCTTTTTCGAATTGGCTCAGCCCGGTGTACGCGAAACCCACGTTCACCAAGTCAGAGCCGTCGTTCGACGCAAGTGCTTCGGCTTCGGCCTGCTTCAATTGCGCCGGCGCTTCGGCGGCACGCTCGGTGGCTAGGGCCAGCAGCCGCTTTTGCCGCTCTGCTTCTGCGCCCTTGCCGAGCAGTCCGGACGCAAATGCATCGTCGAGCAATTTCTTTGCTTCTCCCGCCTGCTTCTGCTGGAGCGCAAGCTGCGCCATTTCCACGACTTCATTGGGTGAATCAAGGGTCTTCGTTGCGGCGCGCAGCCGATACAGATCGAGCGTGAGACGATTGGAAAATCCCGGCTTTGACTCAAGGCGACGCAGCAGATCGACCCAGTATTCCTTCTTCGGGTAATACGTGACAAGGCGTTCGATACCTGCGACGTAAGCCGCCCGATCGCCGGTCTTGGATGCGATATTGGCAAGCAATTGCAGACGGTCCTCGGGCGGAGTGCGACCGGCCTTCTCGGCGGCTTGGACGTCCTCCAGTGCCTCGCGAGACGCACCGGCGAGATCGCCGGCAAGGTAGTACGACTGGATTTGCAAACTACGCATCGCACCGTCCGATGGATTGGATCGAAGCGCCCTGCTCGCCCATTGCGCCGCGTCTTTGTAGTCTTTCTCGCGGTAGTACAACGAGGCAAGACTGCCGGCGTACTGCGCTTGCTGCGCTTCAGGCAAGCGGCCGGAGTTCAAAAGGAATTGAATCGCCTTGATCGCCTGACCGTTATCGCCGGCAGAAAGAGCTGCGGAAGCGCGCATCTGTTCAAGAAGAAAGTTCTCATTGGCGTTGCGATTTGGAACCGCGTCCACTTCTCGCAATCGTGTCAGTGCTTCCGAATACTTCTTCTGCTTGATTAAATCGCGCGCGGCCTGTAACGGGCGCCCAATCTCCCCACGAACCGCTTCCTGCGCTTGAGCTGCGGACCACGTGAAGCGTCCGTCAACATGTATTTGCCCGCCGAAGGCGGCCCCGACCGCAATAGCAGCCAGTGACAGCCGCAATACTCGTGTTGCCGATGTTGCTCCATCAAATCGCATCAGCGACATCTCCAGAAACCGCGCACATTGACCGTACTAGCGCACGAATTGTTCGTTGCCGACCAAGCCGAGCTTGACGACGCCCAGTCTTTGCGCCGCTGCCATCACCATCGCAACGTCTTTGTATTCAGCCAGCTTGTTGGGCCGCAAGTGCACCTCCGGCTGCACCGGCGTTGCTGCCGCCGCTATCAACTTCTCTTCGAGCGCAGCCTTGTTCGCGAGAATTTCGCCGTTCCAATAAATCGTGCCGTCGAAGTCGACGTCAACTGTGATCACCACCGGCTCTTCGAGCGGCGGCGGTGGCGTACCGACGGGCATGTTCAGGTTGACTGAGTGCAGTTGAATCGGGATCGTGATGATCAGCATCACCAACAGCACCAGCATCACGTCGATCAACGGCGTGGTGTTGATGTCCAGTATTACATCGGGCTCCTTTTGGCTACCTCCACCGCCTACATTCATCGCCATCTTGTTCTCCGATCCGTCAGCCGCGTGGCGGGGGTTCAGTCACAAAACCGATCTTTTGAATTCCCGCGCGCTGTGCCGCGAAGACCACCCTGCCCACAAACTCGTAGCGGCCCGCAAGGTCACCACGAATGTGAAGCTCGGGCTGTGGCGTCAAAACGGCCACCTTCTTCAGCCGGTTTACCAGCTCATCGTTATCCTTGATCAGCTGCATGCCCCAGTAAACATCACCGTCCTTGGTCACTGCCAACTCGATGTTTTCGGGTTTGGTTTGCCGCGGAACGTTGGACTCCTCCGGCAATTTCAGCGGCACCGACTGCGTCACGACTGGAATCGTGATCAGGAAAATAATCAGAAGCACCAGCATCACGTCGACCAGCGGGGTGGTGTTGATGGTCGAGATCGCTTCTTCTTCCGCCCCTTCGCCGGGACCGATACTCATCGCCATGATCAGCCTCCGGACGTCTAGCGGGAGCGGGCCAGCGCACCGGCCGGAGCGCCTTTCATCTCCGGACGTCCGCCCAGCAGCACAGCGTGCAAGTCGGCACCGAACGTGCGCACCGCATCCATCGCAACCTTGTTGCGGCGAATCAGCCAGTTGTAGCCCATGACCGCAGGTACGGCCACGGCAAGGCCGATGGCAGTCATGATCAGCGCTTCACCCACGGGACCCGCGACTTTGTCGATCGACGCCTGACCTGCGATACCGATCGCCGTTAGCGCGTGATAAATGCCCCACACCGTACCGAACAGTCCGACAAAAGGTGCGGTCGAGCCAACCGTCGCCAAAAACGCCAAACCATCCTGGGTTCGAGCTTGTACCGCATCTACCGCGCGCTGCACTGACATCGTCACCCAGGTATTCAGGTCAATGTTTTCAGTCAGGGCACCTTCATGATGCTCGTTCGCCTCCAATCCCGTTTCCGCGATGTATCGATAGGCGCTTCGCTTGTCGAGACGCGTTGCACCTTCACGCAACGAAGGCGCCTTCCAGAATGCATTGCGCACTGCACGCCCTTCGCGCATCAGCTTGTATTGCTCCCACAGCTTGACGATCAGGATGTACCAGCTGCCCATTGACATGATTCCTAGAATCGCCAGCGTGCCGATCGCAACCCAGTCCCCCTGGCGCAGGATTGCCCCAAGCCCATACGGGTTATCGACGGTCTCCTTCGTGACGGCGGGTTGTGCAGCTTTCGCTGGCGGAGCCATCGTTGCCGGCGGCGGGGTTGGCGCAGACGGCGCGGCTTGCGTATCCGCTGGTGGCACCAACACGGGCGGCGCGGACTTGTTTGCATCTTGCTGTGCCGTCGCGACGCTCGGCGCCAAGCCACAACTCATCGCAAGTGCAATCAAAAGAGCCGCGTAGCGGCGAAAAGACCCGATCATCGAGATTCTCCTTGTAGGACGATTGTGTGGCCAGGCGCCTTGTGAGCGGGTCCTGGCCATTTATTAATTAAGTTTAAAGCTGATCGGCAACGTCAACTTCACGTCCTGCCCCTGGCCTTTGCAAGTCAGACGTGTCTGAATCATTTGTATCGCGGGCCTATTGAACACACGATTCGTGCTGCTCTTGATGATGATGTCGCGTATCTGCCCGTTCGCACCGAGCGTGAATTCCGCCAACACTTCGCCCTGAATATTGTCGAGCGCAGCTTCACGCGGATACGCCACCGAGCTCAGCGCCTCGCGATAGTTGGGACAAACGACCGCGGCGCTCTGCACTGCCGGTGCCGGAGGCGCCGGCGCCGGCGGAGGCGGTGCGATCACCGGAGCTTGCGGTGCGGGCGGGGCTTCTGGCGTTACCGCTGTAATCGTCGGCGCAGGCGTCGGTGGCGGCTGAATATTGATTTCCGGCGGCGGAATGAACGGCGGCGGTGGAGCCTGCAGCTTCGGTGGCGGTGGTAGCAACTCAGGCGGCGGTGGCGGCTTCTTAATCACTTCCTCAATCACTTTGACTTCGATCGGGCCCTTGACGACCTCGACGACCTTGCGAGCCAGGCCGGTGATCAGTGCATAGACAAGGATGATGTGAAAAACAATGACTGCGCCGAGGCCGACAAGCCTGCGAGTCGGATCGCGCTGTGTCTGAGAGAAGTCCATTCAGCGACCCTCTTCCGCTATCGATTCCGCTGCCTTCGCCAATCGAATCTCCCCGAGGCCTGCTTTTGCAAAAGGCGGCGATTCTAGCCACTCTGCGTCAGCAAAGCCATGCAATGTTAGTGCCAGCACTGCGGCAGCGCAGCAGCGCTTAGAACAACTCGTTCGCTCCGTGTGCGCCGCGCGGCTGCACGATCCCGAAGTGACGATACGCTGACACTGCCGCAACGCGTCCGCGCGGAGTTCGTTGCAGCAACCCTTGCTGGATCAGGTACGGCTCGACCACGTCTTCGAGCGTGTCGCGCTCCTCTCCGACCGCGGCAGCGAGGTTGTCGATTCCGACTGGTCCACCGGCGAACTTTTCAATCACGGCAAGCAGCAGCTTTCGATCCATGATGTCCAACCCCAAGCGATCGACCTCGAGCATTGCCAGCGCCGCGTCGGCCACCGACTGCGAGATCTGACCGGTCCCTTTGACCTCAGCGTAGTCGCGCACGCGCCGCAGAAGACGGTTTGCAACACGCGGCGTCCCGCGCGACCGATGTGCGATCTCGCGCGCGCCTTCTTCGGTCAGCTGCGCCTTGAGCAAACGCGCGGAACGTCTAACGATCGCGGCCAGCTCTTCCGCTGAATAGAACTCGAGGCGTGCAACGATGCCGAACCGGTCGCGCAAGGGATTCGTCAACATGCCGGCGCGCGTCGTCGCGCCGACCAGCGTGAACGGCGGCAGATCGATCTTTATAGAGCGCGCCGCTGGACCTTCGCCGATCATGATGTCGATCTGAAAGTCTTCCAGGGCGGGATATAAAATCTCTTCGACGATCGCGCTCAGCCGATGAATCTCATCGATGAACAGCACGTCGTTCTTCTCGAGATTCGTCAGGATCGCGGCCAGATCGCCGGGCCTTTCCAGGACAGGTCCCGAAGTCTGTCGCAAATTGACACCCATCTCGCGCGCAATGATGTGCGCCAAAGTGGTTTTGCCGAGACCTGGTGGACCGAACAGCAGAACGTGATCGAGCGACTCTGAACGATTGCGCGCGGCTTCGATGAAAATACCCAACTGCTCACGCACCTTCGGCTGCCCGACGTATTCGGCAAGCGAAGTCGGACGCAGCGCGCGCTCGATCGCTTCCTCGTTGGGAGACGCCGCCACGGAGGCGACGATGCGCTCGGCTTCGGTCATCGAGCCAGTGTGCTCATTTGGAGAGCGATTTCAGCGCATAACGGATGCCGTCTGACACGCTCGTGTCAGCCGGCAGTCCGCGCACGGCGGCATTCGCTTCGCGCTCGTTGTAACCGAGCGCAAGCAACGCTCGAATGACGTCCGCTGCCGCATCGCTCGCAGCGCTGCTTCTTGCGCTGCCTAAATCGGCGCCG
>DATEOP010000133.1:0-5984 GCA_035274065.1 Burkholderiaceae bacterium | reverse complement strand
TTGCCGTCGCTGTACAGCGACGATTCAAGAAAGTATTGATCGAAGTGCACGCCGAGCGCATCGAGGTCGCGGTCCTGTTCGTTGCGAAGGTAGGCGACCGCAAATTGCTGAATCGCATGTAGATCGTCAACGTCGCCCTTTGCGTGAACGATGTTGCCATCGCGCTCGATCTTGGCGTGCGCCAAGTAGTCACGTGCAATTTCTGCAATGTATTCGCCGCGGTACCCGGTTTCAGGAAAGGCGATGACCTCGCCCTTCAATTCTTTGGCGCGCGCTTGAACCGAGAGCGCCAGCGTTGTGATCTGGACGCCGGCATCGTTGTAATAGAACTCGCGAGTGACACGCCACCCCTGCGCCGCGAGCAAGTTCGCAAGCGCATCGCCAAGCGCAGCCTGGCGCGCGTGGCCCAAGTGAAGTGGACCCGTCGGATTGGCCGACACAAATTCGACCATAACGTGCTCGCCGGCGTGGACATCGCTCAGGCCGAAGCGGTCGGCCCGCTGCAACACTTCGTGCACCACTTGTTGCCGGATTGCGGGCGCGAGCCGCAAGTTAATGAATCCAGGGCCGGCGACTTCAACCGTATCGAGCAGCGATGAAAACTCGGCGGTGCCACGTATCGCGGCTGCGATGCTGGTGGCCACCTCACGAGGATTTTTCTTCTGCGCCTTTGCGATCTGCAGCGCGATGTTGGTCGCTACGTCGCCGTGGGCTTCAGCCTTCGGCCGCTCAAGTGTGATTGGGATCCCGGTTACGCCAAGCTTCGCGCAAGCGTTCTCGATCAAGCCGACGAGTTGTTGTTTATGCAAGGAAAGCATCGCGACGCTCGGATGCGCCGAATCGCGCAGGGCCGCGCAGTTTACTTAGCAAGTGCGCCATCGGCGCAAACACGCGTTTGTCACGGTTTCACCCTTAGAATGAAACGCACCCCACCTCAAAACTATTCGATAGCGAGGAGACCCATGAACCGACGCCGACTTTTAAGATCTGCCGCAATCGTAGGCGCGTCCAGCGCGCTTCCGTTGCCGGTGCTGGCGCAGCAGCAGCGCGCCATTTGCTACAACTGCCCGACCGAATGGGCCGACTGGGGCGGCATGTTGAAGCTGATCAATCAGCGGCTGAACATTTCGGTCCCGCCCGATAACAAGAATTCGGGCCAGTCGCTGGCTGCGCTGATCGCCGAAAAAGGCAACCCGGTTGCCGACGTGATCTATCTTGGCGGGCAAGTCGGCCCACAGGCGCGAGAAGCAGGCGTGCTGGCTCAATACCGGCCACAACGCTGGAACGACATTCCCGCCGGATTGAAAGACCCCGAGGGCTACTGGTTCACGATTCACTCGGGAACGCTGGGCCTTTTTATCAATACGGCTGCTCTGCGCGGCAAACCTGTACCACGGTCCTGGCGCGACCTAACGAAGCCTGATTACAAGGGCATGGTTGGCTATTTGAATCCGGCCAGCGCAGCCGTCGGACAGGTCGGCGTGATTGCGGTCAACTTGGCGCTCGGCGGAACCTACGAGAACCTCGATCCCGCGATTGCCTACTTCAAACAACTGCAGGCAAACAATCCGATCGTCCCGACGCAGACGGCGTATGCACGCGTTTTGTCCGGTGAGATTCCGATTCTGTTCGACTACGACTTCAACGCCTATCGCGCGCAGTACACGGACAAGGCACCCGTACAGTTCGTCATTCCGCGCGAAGGTTCACAGCAATTGCCGTATGTAATGGGGCTCGTTGCGCGCGGACCGAATCCTGACCAAGGCAAGAGGATGCTGGATTTTCTGTTGTCCGACGAAGGTCAGCGGCATTGGGCGAATGCATTTCTAAGGCCGGTGTTTCCCGCTGCGATGACTGCGGAAGTGCGGTCACGCTTCGTAGCCGATTCCGAGTACGCGCGCGCGCAGCCGATTGATGTCTTTAAGCTTTCCAGCGTGGCGAAGGTGATCGGCGAGCGGTATCGAAAAGACGTGGGGTGAGGCAGCAGCCACGCGTGATCTCGGGGGCTGAATCCAGTTCGAGCGCGAAGCCGGTTTGGTTGCGCCGGTCTCGCACTGTGCTCCGCAACGACGGCCCGATTCTGCTGTGGTTGCTGTTGCCGGCGGCGATCGTCTTTACCGCCTTTTTTCTTTTACCGCTGGGCAACCTGTTCCTGATTGGTGGCACCGGCGCGCGCGGGTGGGGCGCCTACACGGCAGTGCTGACCGACGCGCAGTATCTGAGCAGCCTCATATCGACCGTTGTGCTCGCTGCCGCGACGACTGCGGCGACGCTGTTCATTTCCGGAATCACCGGCGTGTTCCTGACGCGGGCTCGCTTTCGGGGGCGCGCACTGCTGGCGGCGCTGTTGACGCTACCGCTCGCGTTCCCGGGTGTGGTGATCGGTTTCATGGTGATCATGCTGGCAGGCCGGCAGGGTTTGATTCCTGACATCAGCGAGTGGCTGATCGGAGAGCGGATCGTCTTTGCCTATTCGATGGCGGGATTGTTTCTCGGTTATCTGTACTTTTCGATTCCGCGCACGATCCTTACGGTGATGGCCGCTGCTGAAAAGCTCGACGTGCGGCTGGAAGAGGCGGCGCGCTCGCTTGGCGCAGGGCCCTTGCGTGTCGTCAGTGACGTGATCGTCCCCGCGCTGAAGCCTGCGTTGTTATCGGCGGGCGCGATCTGCTTTGCAACGGCGATGGGTGCGTTCGGAACCGCGTTCACACTGGCAACGCGAATCAACGTCTTGCCAATGGTGATCTACACCGAGTTCACACTGCAGGCCAATGTCGCAACTGCCGCCGCATTGTCATTCGTGCTGGGCACCCTGACATGGGCGGTGCTGGCCACCGTGCGCACCGCGGCAGGTGCCACCGTGGCGGCGGCAGGATGATGCAATGAGTGCAGTGCGCCGCTCGATCTGGTTCTGGCCGCTGCTCGCGTTCACGATCGTCGTGTGTGCGTTTCTGATCGTGCCGGTCGGCATGTCGATGTTGGCCGGTGTGACTCGCAATTACTTTATCGGCATCGACAGCGGTCTAACGCTTGAGTGGGTGATCAAGGTCTGGACCGATTACCGCCACACGATCCTTCGTTCAATGCAGATTGCGCTGGCGTGCCTCGCATGCACGCTCGTGCTCGGTGTGCCAGCAGCCTATGCGCTGGCGCGCGTCAATAATGCGGCCACACGGGTCATCGAAGAGCTGCTGGTGATGCCGGTTGCAATTCCAGGGCTGGCGACTGCACTTGCTCTGATCGTCACGTTCGGTAACTGGGGTGATTTTCGCCGCAGCTGGCTGATCATCCTGGTCGGACACGTGCTGTTCACACTGCCGTTCATGGTGCGCAGCGTACTTGCCGTACTCGCGTCGATCGATCTGAAGTCACTCGAAGAGGGCGCGCGCAGCCTGGGTGCCAACTTCAGGCAGCGATTTTTCGGCATCGTGCTGCCCAACTGCCGCGCCGGCATTGTTGCAGGCTCGCTGATGGTGGTGACCTTGTCGATCGGAGAATTCAACATGACGCTGTTGCTGCACACGCCGCTGACGCCGACGTTGCCGGTCGGGCTGGCCGATGCGTACGCGTCGCTGCGGCTCGAAGTCGGGTCGGCCTACACGCTGATCTTTTTCATCATCATCATTCCGTTGCTGATAGCACTGCAATGGGCATCGCGGCCGGTCAACCTTGCGCGATCGGCGCAACAGCGACGTGCGGCGACATGAAGCGATGAGCGGCATTCCGATTCAGGTCAACGGTTGCGGCAAGACATTTGAGGACGGCACGCGCGCGCTCGAGCCGATCGATCTCGAAATTGCGGCCGGCGAAACCATTGTGCTGCTCGGACCGTCGGGCTGCGGCAAAACCACGACGCTGCGAATCATCGCGGGACTCGAGTCGCCCGATAGCGGCGGCCAGGTATTGTTTGACGGTGTGGATGTAACGCCGGTGCCGATCGAGAGGCGCAACGTCGGCATGGTGTTTCAGAGTTATGCGCTGTTTCCGAACATGTCGGTCGCCGGCAACGTTGAGTACGGCTTGAAGGTGCGCGGCATGCCGGATGATCAGCGGAAAGCGCGGGTGAAGGAAATGCTGGCGATGATGCATATCGAGCCACTCGCGCAGCGCCAGATCGATCAATTGTCGGGCGGCCAGCGCCAGCGTGTTGCGCTCGCACGCGCGATCGCGACTCGACCGCGCGTGCTGCTGCTCGACGAGCCGCTGACAGCGCTCGACGCAAAGCTGCGCGATAGCCTGCGCCTGGAGATCGATCGGTTGCTGCGCAGCCTGAACATCACAACCGTGTACGTGACTCACGACCAGGCGGAAGCGATGGCGTTAGGTGATCGTATTGCGGTGATGGAGCACGGCCGCATAGCGCAAATTGGATCGCCGCAGGATATTTACTGCTCGCCGGCGAGCACGTTCGTTGCCGATTTCATCGGCACGATGAACCGCGTCAGCGGCAAAGCTGAAGAAAATGGGCTGCGCTTTTCCGGTGGAACAGTTCCGCTGGGTCCGGATTCCGCAGGAGCGACCGAAGTGATGTTCAGGCCCGAAGATGTGCAACTGGTACCGGACGCTGAAGCTGATTTCAGCGGCAAGGTCGTCAGCAGCTTTTTCCTCGGCGATCACACCCGATTGGTGGTCGATGTCGGCGACGACCAGTGGGTGACGGTGCGCACCCAACAGCGCGGCCGATTTGTGACCGGAGATTCGGTGCATTGCGCGATCGAACCCGGCGCAGTGCTCGCAGTAAAGGCTTCGTAATGATCCTGTGCCAGATCAGCGACCTGCACATCAAGCCCGAAGGCAGGCTCGCTTATGGAGTGGTTGACACCGCGGCCATGCTGGAGCGCTGCGTTGCGCACGTCAATCAACTTTCGCAACGGCCGGACGCGGTGATCGCAACCGGTGATCTGGTCGATGGCGGCACGGCAGTCGAGTACGCGCTGCTGCGCGAACTGTTGCTGCCGCTGACGATGCCGCTGTACCTGATGCCTGGGAATCACGACGAGCGGCAAGCGATGCGGCGGGTGTTTGACGATCACCAGTACCTGCAGTCGGCATCGCCTTTTATCCAATATGTGATAAACGACTTTGCGTTGCGCGTTATCGCTCTGGATACGGTGATTCCCGGGCAGAGCGGAGGGACGCTGTGCGATGAGCGCCTAACATGGCTCGAGCGCGCGTTGGGCGAATCGGGCAAGCCCACTGTGATCGCGTTGCATCACCCACCGTTCGTCACCGGCATCGGTCATATGGACCGTATCGCGCTCGATTCATCGATCAAACTCGAGCAGATTGTCGTGCGCCATCCGAAGGTCGAGCGTGTCATCGCCGGGCATCTGCATCGGCCGATCACAGTGCGTTTCGGCGGTACCGTTGCCAGCACGTGCCCGAGCCCGGCACATCAAGTAGCGCTCGACATCGCACCAAACGCCGCCGACCATTTCATCATGGAGCCGCCCGCTTTTCAGCTTCATTGGTGGAATGGCGAGCGGCTCGTTACGCATACCGAGTACATCGGCGATTACGGCCCGTCGTACCCGTTTCGCGAAAGCGGAAAGTTGATCGGCTGAGACTTGTTCAATGAGGCGCAGCGAACTCGACCACATCGTTATCGGGTGCGCCATGCTGGATGACGGCATGGACTGGGTTGAAAAACGCCTGGGTGCGCGTCCTGCCCTGGGCGGTCAGCACCTTGCGATGGGAACGCACAACGCGTTGCTGAAGCTGGGTCCGCGCACGTATCTCGAAGTGATTGCGATTGATCCCGAAGGCACCGCGCCGGCGCGGCCGCGCTGGTTTGCGCTGGATGAACCTGAAATGCAGGCGCTACTGGCAGCAGGCCCGCGGCTCATCACGTGGGCGGTACGCAGCGAATCGTTAGCCAACGCTTGCGCGCGCGTGCCTGACCTTGGCGAGATCGTATCGATGAGTCGCGGTAAATTTCACTGGAAGATCGCAGTGCCTGAAACCGGCTCATTGGCGTGGGGAGG
>DATEOP010000132.1:0-5783 GCA_035274065.1 Burkholderiaceae bacterium | reverse complement strand
CCGGCGCTACATCCTGGGCGGAAGCTCGGTGGCGCGAACTGAAACTTGCGGCCGATGAGGTGATAGCTCCAAGCGGCGTCAACTATTTCGTGGTGCGCACTGGACGAATCGCTGCTCCCGTCAATACGGAGCCGCGGGTCATCCTGACGCAAAATCCTGCCGCGCCCGATGCCGAGCTTCCATGCAATTCGCTGGCCTTTCTGCTGACTGGCGCCGCATTGTCGGGCGCTGCAAATCGTTCGCGTGTGACCGTTCGCGTTGATCCGAACGGGCTCACGCTGCAGAGCGCCGTCCAGGCGTTCCGTCTATTGCGAGAGGACACGCCTTCCGTTGTCACGACGAAACGGATACACCTTGCCTGATGTCTGGTAAGCGCAAGCTCCGCGCTCGACGAACTAGTTCTCCACCAATTCGACACGCCGATTCTTGGCCCGACCTTCTTCGGTCTTGTTGGTAGCAATCGGACTCGCAAATGACACTCCGACCGAGGTGAGCCGTTCTTTTGGCACTCCGCGCCCACTGAGCGCAGCGACTACGGCTGCGGCGCGCCGTTGTGACAGATCCATGTTGAAAGGGAAGTTGCCGACGTTGTCGGTATGGCCAACCACGAGCAGCTTGAGCGACGGATTGTCTTTCAGCAGCTTGGTCATTTGATCCAGCGTGGGCGCGGATTCGCCTTTCACGTCTGCCTTGTTGAAATCGAAGTAGATGCCGTAGAGCGCAATACGGCCTTCGTTGGAAATCGCCTTGGCCATTTCTCCGGCCTGGACCGTCACCATTTTCTGTTCGCGTGCCTTGGCTTCGATCAGATCGACGACGGCTACCGTGCGTCCGTTGAATGCATTGCATGCATCCGTTTTTCTTGGCTCATCGATGGTGTACGCCAGCACTGAGACGTGGGCGCTGCTATCCGGGATTTCGGCGGCTGCGTATCGCTGGCTGTTGATGTTGGCAGTCACCGCGCACCAGCCATTGCTCCAGCGAGACTCGGTCAGCCTCTCCCCAGGGTAGAGATACTGGCCCAGAGTGGCATCGTTACCGCCAGTTTGGATTCCGTATCGCGTGTTGCCGCCGCACTCGCTTTCCTTGCACTCGAACAGAATCTTGCCGCCCTTTGCCTTGATTTCATCCTGATAGTTGCGCACCACCTCGAGCGGCGAGCGGTTCTCTGGAATCAGATACACCAGTCGCGTGTACTTTCCTTCCAGTGACTTTTTGTTCTGGGGTTCATAGGCATTGTTGTTGTTGCCGGATTTTTTCCCAGGCACTCGCTCGAGCTTCGACAATGGCAGTTGGAACTCGGCAAAACTTTTTTCGTCGTGGCTGACGATGTAAGAGCCTTCGTAGCGCTTCAGCAGCGGACTGTCCTTGCTGCCTTTCTTGTCCGCCGTCGGGATCGTTGCCTTTGGCGACTGCGCCGCAATGCTGAGGGGAAACAAGAGGGCAAAAATCACAAGAATGAGCGCGGCCATGTCGCCTCCTATGGCGATTCAGGGCAGTACACCTGCGCGAGAGACGTCAGACTTGCTGCAGCCAGTGCGTGGGGTTACCCGAAGAATCGCCGGCAGTCCCCGATGTGTCGCACTCATTCTCCCGGCGTCATTTGGTAAGTTCAATCCCCAGTTTTAAGTCACCTGTCGTGACCATGATGCGCAGGCAACCTCAGCTCTTGCTGGAACTGCTTGATTCGCGCCGCCATCATCGATGCCTCACTGACTCTCCAGAGCCACTACGCCATCACCGCGGTGCATTCGTGCCGCAACGAGGCCTGGCAGGATTCGCTAGTGGGGTGTAGTGTCGCCGCGCTTGAAGGAGAAACTATGGTCGGCCAAGAAGCGCATGGATGGTGGGCGTATGCCAAGAACACGATCCAGACCTGGGAAATGACGGTCCAGGTGAACAAGCGCGACACGTTCGCCGAGACAGCGATCACCGCGTTTGGCAACGAGGGTGAATCCCCCGCCGGCTACTTCGGCATTATCAAGATCGTCAGTGACAGCGGCACCGAGACGTTTCTTCAGGACGGCTCGTTTGGCCTGCCCAGCTACCGCCAAGCCGTCTTCCGCAAGAAGGTGAGCAGCGTTCGCGTGCAAATCGCCTGTTGGGACTCGTACGTGCGGGGACGGCTGTTTCTCAACTTCTGGTCGTAAGGGATCAGCTATGGAATTCGAATCCTCGGAAAAGAACAAGGCTCCGCGGTCTCTCGTCTGCGTCGTGCACGATCGCAACGGGCGCATCGTCCACGGGCACGTCTTCGTTGGCGACGGGACCGGGCTTTTCGGCCCGCGGGGGCGCGAAGAGCGCGAACGCGAGACGCTGGAGGGCGCGCGCCGCAACCATGGCGACCTAATCTCGCGCCTCCAAGTGTTCCACGCTCCAGCCACGTTCCGTTTCGATCCGAACGTCGCATATCGGGTGGACACGAAAGCTGGGCGACTGGTCGAGCTCGTGCGCCGCAAACCGAACCCTTCGAAGACAGGGGTAGAGGGGAAGCGAAAAAAGTAGCGGTTCGTCCCTTGACGCGTCAGTAACGGGAAAGCTCACACAGATTGTCAATCTAACTTCGGTAGCCAGGTGCAGAGGTGGAGTTGCATCTGAACGCGCGTCAGAACCTCGCCATTGGCGAGTCTCATCTCATAGGTGCAGCGCACATTGCCCTTACGGTCCATCCGTTCGCTGCGGACCAACTTCCACGACATCATGTCGTCTGAGGCTAACGCCGACGTCCAGCCTGTCAAAAGCATCGAAGCGATCGCCGCGTATAGATGCTTCATATTCGAATTCCTCTGACAGATTGAATGCGCCGCGCGCACCTCGAGCGGACGGTCCAACTGCACCGATGGTAGGTAGTAGCAAGCGATTCAGTCCGCCGAAATGTGGGTTCCTGTGCCGCTCTATCGCGTTCAAGAAACACGAGTGAGCAGGCGCTCTCGAGCCCTGGGCTCCATCGGAACGGTGATCGGACGCGTCCATCTAAAGCCGATGGTCGGAGGGTGTATGCGCCAACGTGCGATCAGAGCGCTGCCGCGTGCCTGCTCCGCCGTCGTGATCGCGACCATCCGCCATCGATGCTCGCCGACGGCCTGCAGTCTTTAGCCATGCTGCGCATTTGCATGGATATGTGACGTGTATCGCCCTTAAGTGGGGACGGGCAGCGATCGGTCGACGCTGCGCTCGACGCGAACCAGTCCCGGCTCCACGCCGCGCGTGGTCTGAGCAAAGCCGCAGCGGCGTATGAAGGCAAGCATGCGCGAATTGCCGGCCAGCACCTCACCGACTAGCCAGCGGAGACCGCCGGCGCGCGCTGCGTCGATCAGCGCTGCCACTAACCGCTCCGCCAGCCCCGTGCCCTGGAACGCATCGGCCACCGCGATGCCGAACTCCGCTGTGTCTTGGTCGCTCGACACGGCATAGCGGGCTTCACCGACGATCCGCTCGGTCCCGTGCTCGGTAACCGTGAGCACGAAGGCGACGTGCCGGCGTTGATCGACACAGGTCAATGCTTTCAGCGTCGCTTCGGACAGCTCGTTGAGCGCAGCATGAAAGCGCAGCCGACGCGACATCGGCGACAGGACACGCACGAATCCCTGCAACGCGCCAACGTCATCGGGCTGGATTTGCCGCAAAGTGACTGGCGTGATGTCGGCCGTTCTCCTGATCGGGAACAGCCAATTCGACAAGATCAGAAGGGCGCTCATCAGTGCACCTGCGCGACGCTCGGCGCCGGCTTCGGCGCGGCGGGCACCAGCCCGTATCGGGTCATGACTTCCATGAGTCGTGCGCGGTCGGGCGGTCCACCCGCGCTGGCAACGGCTGCGACGTCGACGAAGAACTGCGCGCCGATGTCCGGCGTCATCATCACGAGCGCGCGCGAAGTGTCGGAACCCGGATTGCTGAACTGGTGCACGGAACCGCGCGGCGTCGACATCCATTCACCGGGTGCCAGATCGCGGGTTTCATCGTCGACCGTATATCGGAGAACGCCCTCCAGTACATAGACGCACTCCTCGTTGTCGGTATGGCTGTGCGGCGGGGGCACGTGGGCGCCGGCTGGAATCTTCAACTCGAAGAGACCCAGCCCGCCCGATTGCGCGCCGTCGACGAGATAGCGAATCTCCATTTGCCCGACTTTTATGACCTGCTCATTGGCGTGCCCGTTCATGACGATCTCCTTGGTGGGTGAGATCGCAATTTATTGAGTTGCAGGAATTTGATAAATAGTGTTAGCTGCAACCCATTGTTGCAAGAACAAGACCAATGAAGGATCGGCTCAACGGCATGCGTGTGTTTGCCCAGGTGGTGGAAGCGAAGAGCTTCTCGGCCGCCGCGGACAAGCTCGGCATGTCGAAGTCCGTGGCGAGCCGGCACGTGAGCGCGCTGGAGCGCTCGCTGTCTGTGAAGCTGTTGAACCGTTCTACACGCAAGCTCGGGCTGACCGAGGCTGGAAGCGTCTTCTACGAACATTGCGCCAGGATCGTGCAGGAAGCGGAGTTAGCCGAGCAGCGCTTGACCCAAACGCAATCCGAACCGGCAGGCCTGGTAAAGGTAACGGCTGTCCCGGCGTTTGCGATACGGCACGTGCTGCCCGCGCTGAGTGACTTCTATCAGGCGTATCCGAAGATTCAGGTCAAACTCTTCTGCAGCAACCGCGCGTCCGATCTGCACGATGAGGGATTCGATCTTGGCATCCGCGTGTCATTTGCTCCAGCGTCGCATCTGGTCGCGCGCAAGCTCGCGGTCAACCGGTCTGTGCTGTGCGCCTCGCCCTCATACCTCGAACGGCACGGGATGCCGCGTCGGATCGAGGATCTTCGCAAGCATCAGTGCGTGCTATTTCCGGCGCTTGCGCCCAAGGGGGTGTGGACGTTTCGTCGGGACGGGCGAAAGTATCCGGTGCAAGTCGGCGGCGTCTTCGAAACCGATGAAATGGACGCGGTGCGCGCGGCCGTCATTGCCGGTTTTGGAATCAGTCCCCTGCCTGTCTACATGGTGGCGGACGCCTTGCGCCAAGGGCAACTGGTACCGATGTTGCGCAAGTTCCAGATCCTGCCCGAGAGCACCATCTACCTCGTCTATCTGCCCAACCGGACAATCTCATCGCGCGTGCGCGCGCTGATCGATTTTCTATCGGAGCGGTTCGGGCCGGTCCCTTCGTGGGAAGCGGGTTGGTGAGACAGGCGGATATTTCGTTAGAACACGCGGCATCGGCTGCTTGCTTGAGTAAACAGTCAATCGCCGACGCAAGGCTCGAAGAAGAGCACGGCAGCTATCGGCCACGAGCGGACATTCGCGTTGTCATCTGAGTCAATTTGTGCGTCGCGTTTCTCTGATAGTGTTATTTGAGGTCGCCTAGCCGAAATCAACCACTTACGCTCGCGAGCAGCGCACCATGGCAGTGTTATTCAGCATTCGACTGCGATCTAAAACAAGTTAGGTGCCTGTGGAAGCGCACGAATTCATCGAAGGTCATCCACTTGTCTTGGCAGCGTTCGGTCGCTGGCCAGACTTTCACGACGCAGAGGTTCATCGTGTAATCCTCGACCGCACAAGGCGTACCGAGGAAGGGGGCTTTTATCCCAGCGTCGAGTTGTTCATCCGCGGATGGAACATGACGCAAGACGTCGCGGCTGGCTCCTACAAACTGGAGAACGACTGTGTCGCTCACTTCTTGTTCGAGCAGGTCACCGACCTTGAACTTGACGGGCTCAACCATCAGAACGTCCTTTTCGGCCTCGAGTTCGAACTCATCACGGAGGGCGAATCGCCTTTGCCTATGTTGTCGG
>DATEOP010000131.1:0-8730 GCA_035274065.1 Burkholderiaceae bacterium | reverse complement strand
AGCAGCGCTATCGATGTCTCGGATGGTCTCGTCGGCGATCTGCGTCACGTTCTGCGCGCCTCGGGTGTCGGTGCAACCATTGATTGGACACAGGTACCGCGCTCGCCTGTGTTGCAGCAGCAGCCGATGCTTATCCAGTACCGGTGTGCGTTAACCGGCGGTGACGACTACGAGCTCATCTTTACGGCGTCGGCGGATCGTCGGGCAGAGGTCTTGGCGGCGGCCGAAACCACGCCGGTCAGCCGTATCGGCACGGTCACTGCCACCGCTGATCTAACTGTGCTGGACGAGCACGGAACGCCGGTAGACACTCGTAACGGTGCTTACGATCACTTCGCACGCTAACCGCGGCAGTTGATAGGTGACTGACGCCACGAATACCGCTTGCTGAGGTGAGTGCTCTGCGCAACCGCACGTCCAGACGGGGGCTGCTGGTGGTATGACCGAGACTTCTCAGACAATTGAAAGGCTGGCGCATCGGCTCGCATCAGCGCTGCGCGCGCAGCACCTGATTCTGGCGACAGCCGAGTCGTGCACTGCCGGAGGCGTTGCCTACGCGGTCACACTGGTGCCAGGTTCGAGCGGCTGGTATGACCGCGGGTTCATCACCTACTCGAACGAAGCAAAGATGCAGATGCTGGGGGTGTCTTCTGCTTATTTGCGCGATTTTGGCGCGGTCAGTGAGCCGGTCGCGCGCGCGATGGCGCTGGGAGCGTCATCGCATGGTGCGCACGTGTCGCTGGCCGTCACAGGGATTGCAGGACCCGATGGCGGCACCCCCGACAAGCCGGTGGGCACGGTTTGCTTCGCGTGGGCAATACGGCGGGATGCGTCGAGCGCGCCGTGGGTAAAGACGCGCACTCTGCACATTGCCGGCGATCGTAATGCCGTACGCACGCAAAGCATCATTGTTGCGCTTGAGACACTGATCGGCTTGCTGGAGCAGCGAGAAGACATTTGAGCGAAGGATTTTTTCCGGGCTTTACGCAGCGTACGCAAAAGGCCAACGGCATCGACCTTCAGGTGCGGTCTGGCGGTAAGGGGCCGCCTTTGCTGCTGTTGCACGGCTTTCCGCAGACGCACGTGATCTGGCACAGAGTCGCACCGCAGCTCGCATTGCGCTACACGCTGGTGATGCCTGATTTGCGCGGCTATGGCGACTCGGACAAACCTCCAAGCGACGCAAATCACGCGCCGTACTCGAAGCGCACGATGGCACTCGACGTCGTTGAACTGATGCGCTCGCTGGGATTCGAGCGCTTTTTCGTGTGTGGTCATGATCGAGGCGGGCGAGTCGCGCATCGGCTCGCACTCGATCACCCGCAGTGCGTCTCGCGCTTAATGGTGCTCGATATCTCGCCGACGCTGGCGATGTATGAGCGCACGACAATGGACTTTGCGACGCTGTATTACCACTGGTTTTTTCTGATACAACCCGAGCCGTTGCCGGAGACATTGATCAGCGCCGATCCCGTCTTTTACCTGCGCCAAAAACTCGGTGGCTGGGACCGGAATGCGCCAGGCACTTCGTTGTTTGATCCGCGAGCGCTGGCGGAGTACGAACGTTGCTTTACGCCGGCGGCGATCCATGCGATGTGCGAAGACTATCGTGCCGCCGCGTCGATCGACCTCGAGCACGACCGCGCTGACATCAAGGGGAACAAGCGCCTTAACTGCCCGCTTAACGTCCTGTGGGGTGAGCGCGGCGTCGTAAGCAGGCTCTTCACTCCGATCAAGGACTGGCAGAGCCGGTCAAACAGCACCGTCATCGGTCGCACGCTGCCAACTGGCCACTACATTCCAGAGGAGGCGCCCGATTTGTTGGGTGCGCAGATGCAGGCGTTCTTCGTTGACTGATTTTGTAGACTTGCTGATGAATCGTTTCGTGCCGCCACGCAGTGCGGCCGCTCTCGTTATCGGGTCGGTATTGCCAGGGCTACATCCCGCAAGCTTCGCTCGATCCTGCGACACCACCCGCGTCTCTCTCACACTGTCCTAAGTGATCGCCATGCCTCTAGAAGCCTTGATTTTGCTCGGCCTCATCACGCTGAACGGCGTCTTCGCGATGTCAGAGATCGCGCTGGTGACCGCGAGACGCGCGAGACTGCAGGTGCTGGTCGAAGACGGTGATCGCGGCGCCGCCGCGGCAATAGCGCTGAACACCGAGCCGACGCGGTTCCTGTCCACGATTCAGGTCGGCATTACTTCTATTGGTATCACGAGCGGCATCGTTGGTGAGGCCGCCTTCGCGCAGCCACTGAGTCACTGGCTGACCGAGCTGGGTGTAAAGCCAGGCAACGCCAGTCTTTGGGCGACTGTGTTGGTGGTTGTCGTCATTACGTACGTATCGATCGTAATTGGCGAGCTGGTGCCCAAGCGCCTCGGGCAGATCTGGCCGGAGGCTATCGCACGCACGGTCGCGCGGCCAATAGGTTGGCTGGCAGCTGCGGCGCGGCCGTTCGTGCGATTGTTGTCGTCATCGACCGATCTATTGCTGAAGCTCTTCGGTACCCACGGCCGGCGTGCTACGTCAGTGACGGAAGAAGAAATACACGCGCTGATTCAGGAAGGTTCTGACCATGGCGTGATCGACGAACAGGAGCGCGCCATGGTGCGCAACGTGTTCCGTCTCGATGACCGCCAGATTGCGTCGCTGATGACGCCACGATCGGACATCGTGTTTATCGATCTCGAAGACTCGCCCGCTGATAATCTAAACAAAGTATTGGAGTCGCAGCGCTCGCGTTTCCCCGTGTGTCGAGGCGGCTTGCGCGATGTAGTCGGCATCATCAGCTCGAGCAGTTTGTTGCAGCAGACGATTCGCGGTCAAGCGCCCGATTTCTCCAAAGGCCTTGCGGCAGCGGCGTATGTGCCCGAGTCATTGACCGGAATGGAGCTGCTTGAAACGTTTCGCTCGTCGACCTCGCATATGGCGCTGGTCGTTGATGAATACGGCGAGATTCAAGGCCTGGTGACGCTGCAGGACTTGCTCGAGGCGATCACCGGTGAATTCAAACCGCCCAGCGTTGACGATGCGTGGGCCGTATTGCGACACGACGGATCGTGGCTGCTCGATGGACTAATTCCTCTGCCAGAATTGAAGGATCGCCTTGGATTTGCCGCGGCACCCGAGGAAGAACTTGGACGCTACAACACGCTAAGCGGTATGGTGATGCTGCTATTGGGCCGCGTACCTCGTACCGGCGATATCGCTCAATGGCAGGGCTGGAGATTCGAGATCGTTGACATGGACAAGCACCGCATCGACAAAGTGCTCGCCTCGCGCGTACCCGAGAAGGACAGACCCGACAAAGACGAAGGTAACGATCCGACCGCCGCTGCACCGCGCTGACTGATTCAAGCGGTTGCGAGACGGTAGCGATTTATTTCGTCGCGCGCGACCCGTGCGGCGTGGCCGGCAGCCGTTGCGAAATCTTCGGCGCCCGATGCATAAATGATTGCGCGTGACGAGTTGAAGACGACGCCGGTGCCGTCGGGTGTCTGACCTGCCTTGACGCTTGCCGCCACATCCCCACCCTGCGCGCCGATTCCGGGAACCAGCAACGGCATCTCGCCGACGAGCCCACGTACGCGCGCTAATTCCCGAGGATAGGTCGCGCCGACCACGAGTCCGATCTGGCCGCTGCGATCCCAGTCGCTTGCGAGCCGTGCCACGCGCTCATATAAGCGCTCGCTGCCCGTTGTCAGCATCTGCAAGTCGTCGCCGCCGGCATTGCTCGTTCGGCATAGCAGGAATACGCCGCGATTGCCGTAGGCGAGATAAGGTTCGATCGAATCGAATCCGAGATAAGGCGACAGTGTCACCGCATGCGCGTTGTACCGATCGAAAACCTCCCGCGCATAGTGCTGTGCGGTCGACGCCATATCGCCGCGCTTCGCGTCGAGAATGACTGGAACGTCAGGCTGGCTGCTGCGGATATAAGCGATTAGCCGTTGCAACGCATCTTCGGAGGCTGTCGATGCGAAGTACGCGATCTGTGGCTTGAACGCGCAAACATAGTCGGCAGTCGCATCGACGATGGATTTGCAGAACTCGAAGATCGAATCGTCATTGCGAACAAGATGTTCGGGGAAGCGCGCCGGGTCGGGATCGAGTCCCACACATAGCAGCGTATCGGCGGTTGCCCACCGTGCCTTCAACATCTCGAGGAACTTCATGCACCCTCCGTAGACGATCTTACAGAGAGTATCGGCTTGCGCGGGTGTTAGCCTCGGGCAATGCCTGCAACAAAGCTTTCCACACGCGACTTGACGCTGCTGGTGCTGTTGACGCTTTTCTGGGGTCTCAACTGGCCGGTGATGAAAGCGGGCGTGGCGGCGTTGCCGCCTCTTTACTTCCGCACGCTCTGCATCGCCGGTGGGCTTGTCGTTATCTGGTGCTGGGCGCGCGTGATGCGCGTGCCGATGAGGGTGCCTGCAGGCGCGTGGCCTTTGGTGTTCAAGCTCGCGCTGCCGAACCTGATCATCTGGCATCTGCTCGCGATCTTTGCAATCAAGATGCTGCCTTCGGGTCGTGCAGCTATCCTCGGTTACACGATGCCGGTGTGGGCGGTCATCATTGGATTGATCGCATTCAATGAGCAGCCGCTGCGCCGACACTGGTGGGGCGTCGTGGCGGCCTTAGTGGGCACGTTGCTACTGCTGTCATCGGAGTTCACCACGCTTGCCGGTGCTCCCTTGGGTACCGCCCTGATGTTGGTCGCCGCAGCATCCTGGGGTTACGGAACGCATTTGATGCGGCGGAACCTGACTGACATGCCAATTATTGCGTTGACATTCTGGATGCTGACGCTGACGCTCGTCGTCATGTCGGTTGGATCAATCGTGTTCGAGATGCCGCGTTGGCGAATGCCAAATGCCATCGAATGGGCGTCGATCGTCTACAACATGGTGTTGGCGATAGCGTTCTGCCATGTCGTCTGGTCGATGCTCGCCCGAAAGCTTCCGCCGGCCGCGAGCGGACTATCGGTGATGATGATTCCCGTGATCGGCGTTTTCTCAGGTATGGCGATTCTCGGCGAGCGGCCGTTCTGGCAGGACTATGTAGCGCTCGTTTTGATCATGGTTGCACTGTCGTCTGTTTTCCTCGCGCCGCGCGCAACTACGCGCTAGTCAACGTCTCGTCTAATTCGACGGCTTTCGAAACAACTCGACACGCTCTGGCGTTGCCGGATGCGTCGAGAGATAGGTTGGCCAGTCACTCTGCGGCCCCCGCTTGTCGTGAACAGCTTGCATACGCTCGAACAGCGTCGCCACAGAACCGGTCGATATGCCGTTCGCGCGCAGCAGCTCAACCGCGTACAGATCGGCTTCGCGCTCCATTTCGCGCGAATAATCGAGATCGATCAAGAGCGCCGGAAGCGCCGCCAACACCGTGCTGACGTCGCCGATCAACACCGCGGTTGCAGCGCCCACCGCTGCACTGGAAAACAGGCGACGCATCAGGTGCCGTTGCTCGATGTGCCCGAGCTCGTGCGCTAGAACACCGATGACTGCGTCGTCGTCGGGCGCGAGCTCGACCAGGTCGTCAGTGACATAGATAGCGCCTCCGGGCAAGGCGAGCGCGTTGGGCCCAATCTTCGAAGCGCGAAAGCGGATTTCATAATCTCTGCCGTCCCGCGGTGCGATTGCTTCGAAGCGGTCGACCAGTGCGCCGCGTCTTGCCTCTGACAGCTTCGTCGTTGAGAAAACGCGCTTTTCAAGGAATGCGGTTGCTTCGCGGCCGAGGTTTTCTTCCCAGGCAACGGGTACTCTGACCGCGGCATACTCGGCAGCGATCGGCAGCGCCCATCGGTACGCGACGAATAGAAACGCAATTAGCGCGAACACCGCGACAACCGGGCCGCGCCACTGGTTCTGCCACGAAACAACCCATGAATCAAGGTGTCCCGACGTCGCGAGAATTTGCGAGAACTTCGCGTTATCAGCGATCTCGCAAAAAGCTCCGTCGTCGAATGTGACGATCCTTGGCGCGTGCTTTAGCGGCTCCGAAACGCGAAGCCTCGAAAGAGCTTCGCGTCGTGCTACTTCATCGCCGACGATATCGAGATCGCCGCCGCTGACCGACAACCGTACCGTATGCGCGCGTGAGCTGCGCCCATCGAAGTAACGCGCATCGACCGAATTCACAGACCGATATCAAGATCAAACAGATCGGCCGCCCCCTCACCCGTGGCCGCTACGTCTCTGACCGCTGCACCGCTGAGGAATTGGTCCATGCCGCTGACGGTGATTGCCGTGACCGATTCAAGGCGATATTTGAGACTGCGAATCACAGCAAATGGCGTGAACAGTCCCAGCGTGACGACAAGCAGAATGACGTTAACTAGATAAATACCAGCCATCGGCAGGACGCGAGCATTGCTGCGAAAGCTGACCTCGCCGACCGTCGTGTTGTTCCAAATACGGTTTTGTATCAACACGACGAAAGCTGCAAACAGCAGCAGATAGGCGACATACGATCCGACAATTAACAACAAAACTCCAACGCCGAACCCGGCGCTTTTCTCTGAAGTGAAAAGGCCACTGCCGGCGAGAAAGCCGATCACACCAAAGGCGATCACAATCAGCAGCAATACACCGAACAAGATCCCGTAGGCAGCATAGAAGTGTTTGGCTGTCGCGGTAAACCGCGCTTTAGCTGAACCCAGCAGTGCGTTGTTGTGTTGGTAGCGCTTGAATCGGTAATGCAAGTACGGCACGACAATAAGGTAAACAACCATTGCGAGTCCGAGAAACGGTGCTAGCCATATCGGCGGTTCGCGGTTGTCGACTTCGGCATACATGCCGACCAGAACAAACGGCACAATGAAAATGATCAGTGGCGCGGCGAGCAGATAAATTTCAGCCAACCCCCCGACGAACTGGAAGTGGATCCCGCGGTAACTCGAATAGCGGGCCCTGAAACGCAGGGACTGCCGAATCAGCCAGGGGAAGATGGCGGCGAGAACCACCAACGTCACGACGCCCGCAATCAACGACAGCTTGAAGCTGAAGTTGTAGGCAATAAGCAGCACTAACGCAATGAGTCGACCTTTTAAAATAGCGATCGGGGAGCCGTGGTAATCGAACGATGAATCAGCAATTTGCGTGTTTCGGTACATGTACTTCAGCCGGCGAACTTTGGCCCAGGCCGAATAGATGCCGAGCGTCACGATCGTCAGCAATAAATTGACGATCCAGATTCGGAAGTATTCGCTGCCGGTGCCCACAAACCGCACTGGGTAGTCGCTCGGAGTCGCGGCCGTCGTCGATGCTGGCCCTGGTGAAGCCGGCAACTCGTGCATGGTCGATCCCATTCCCCCGTTCTTATGGGCGCTTTGTAGCCCATGGCAGGCCGGACGGCAATGTGACGAAAAAAAGCCCGCCGAAGCGGGCTTTTGACCTTTGAAAAGGCCGATTACATATCCATGCCACCCATGCCACCCATGCCGCCCATTCCACCAGGCATACCACCGCCGCCGCCTTGTTTTTCCTCGACCAGCTCTGCCACCATTGCATCCGTGGTCAACATCAGGCCGGCGATCGACGCAGCGTTTTGCAGCGCCATGCGGGTCACCTTGGTTGGGTCAAGAACGCCCATCGAAACCAGGTCACCATACTCGTGCGTCTGTGCATTGAAACCAAAGTTGCCCTTGCCATCTGCAACTTTGTTGACGACGACGCTGGGCTCTTCACCCGAGTTTTCGACGATCTGGCGCAGGGGCTCTTCCATCGCGCGCAGCACGATCTTGATGCCGGCTTCCTGATCCGGGTTGTCACCCTTGATCTTGGCAACCGCTTGCTTGACGCGGATCAGTGCAACTCCACCGCCTGCAACAACGCCTTCTTCGACCGCGGCGCGGGTTGCATGCAGCGCGTCTTCAACGCGTGCTTTCTTTTCTTTCATCTCAACTTCGGTCGCGGCGCCAACTTTGATTAGCGCAACACCGCCTGCGAGCTTCGCGACGCGCTCCTGCAGCTTCTCTTTGTCGTAGTCGCTTGTCGCTTCTTCGATCTGCGCGCGGATCGCTTTGACGCGACCTTCAATATTTTTCGGATCTCCGGCGCCGTCGATAAGCGTGGTGTTTTCTTTCGCGACTTCAACACGCTTCGCTTGGCCAAGATCGTTCAGCGTCGCTTTTTCGAGCGTCAGGCCAACTTCCTCGGCAATCACGGTACCGCCCGTCAAAATGGCGATGTCTTCGAGCATCGCTTTGCGGCGATCGCCGAATCCCGGCGCCTTGACGGCCACGGTCTTAAGAATGCCGCGAATGCTGTTGACTACCAGCGTTGCGAGTGCTTCGCCTTCAACTTCCTCAGCGACGATTAGCAACGGACGTCCGGCCTTTGCCACCTGCTCGAGAATCGGCAGCAACTCACGAATGTTGCTGATCTTCTTGTCGTGCAGCAGCACGTACGGATTTTCGAGAACTGCGTTTTGCTTGTCGGGCTGATTGATGAAGTAGGGCGAGAGGTAGCCACGATCGAACTGCATGCCCTCGACAACTTCAAGCTCGTTGTTCAGCGACTTGCCGTCTTCGACGGTGATGACGCCTTCCTTGCCTACCTTGTCCATCGCATCGGCGATGATCTTGCCGATTTCTTCATCTGCGTTGGCCGAGATGGCGCCCACTTGTGCGATTTCTTTGCTCGTGGTCGTTGGCTTCGACAGTTTCTTCAACTCTTCGATTGCTGCCACGACGGCCTTGTCGATGCCGCGCTTCAGGT
>DATEOP010000130.1:0-3277 GCA_035274065.1 Burkholderiaceae bacterium | reverse complement strand
AAAGATTGTTTTTCAAAATAGCTTGTTTCAGCTGATTCAATACAAACCGCTGACCGGGAAGGTCTATGCAAGGCCGTTCGTGCTGGTGCCGCCGTGCATCAACAAGTACTACATACTCGATCTGCAGCCTGAAAACTCCTTCATTCGACACGCGGTTGAGAAGGGTCACACCGTGTTTGTCGTGTCATGGAAGAACCCGCATCAGCCGGAGTCGAAGCTTACGTGGGACGATTATGTGGAGCAGGGCGCCATCAAGGCGATTCACGTCGTCCAGGAAATCAGTGGCCAGAACGGGAAAGAGCAGCAGGTCAACGCGCTCGGTTTCTGCGTCGGCGGAACGATCCTCGCGACGGCGCTTGCCGTAATGGCCGCACGCGGCGAATCGCCGGTGGCGAGTCTGACGATGATGACCGCGTTGCTCGACTTCGAGGAGCCGGGAATGCTCGCCCTCTTCATCGACGAACATCAGGTGCGTCAGCGCGAGCAGACACTGGGCAAGGGTGGGCTGATGCCCGGCCGTGATCTGGCGATAACGTTCAACAACCTGCGCTCAAACGACCTGGTGTGGAATTACGTCGTTAACAATTATCTGCAGGGCAAGCAGCCGCCTGCTTTTGATCTGCTGTACTGGAACGGTGACAGCACCAATTTGCCGGGACCGATGTACGCCTGGTATCTGCGAAACATGTATCTGGAAAACAATTTGCGCGTTCCGGGAAAATTGGTGTGCTGCGGTGAGCACATTGACCTAGGCTCGATCAAGGTGCCGACGTATGCGTTCGCGGCGCGCGAAGATCACATCGTCCCGTGGAAGGCTGCGTATGCTTCTGCGCGGCTGCTGCCCGGCGCAGGAAAGTCAGGTGTCAGATTTGTTCTGGGTGCGAGCGGACACATAGCCGGCAGCATCAATCCACCGTCAAAGAACAAGCGCAGTTACTGGACCAGCACGAAGACAGAGCTACCGTCTGATCCGGAGGAGTGGTTGCTTTCCGCCGAAGAGCAGCCCGGTAGCTGGTGGACCGATTGGGCAAAATGGCTTGCGCATTTCGGTGGCGCGCAAAAGCCAGCACCGAAAAACTTCGGCAATTCGAAATACAAAGTCATCGAGGCCGCGCCAGGCCGTTATGTCCAAGAGAAAGCCTAGGAGCATTCTTAATGTCCAATGCAGTCATCGTTGCAGCCGCGCGCACACCCGTTGGGAAATTTGGCGGCTCGCTCGCAAAGATTCCCGCGTCCGATCTCGGTGCAATCGTTATCAAGGAAGTACTGAAGCGCGCCGGCGTAAAGCCCGAGCAGGTCGACGAAGTCATCATGGGTCAGGTGCTGACCGCAGGTGTGGGTCAGAACGCGGCGCGCCAGGCATTGATCAAGGCTGGCTTGCCGGTGACAGTTCCCGGTACGACGATCAACAAGGTATGCGGTTCCGGCTTGAAGGCCGTAATGCTGGCGGCGCAGGCAATCGCCAATGGGGACGCCGAGATCGTGGTCGCCGGCGGGCAGGAGAACATGAGCGCATCACCGCACGTTATGCAGGGTTCGCGTGATGGCTATCGAATGGGTGATGCAAAAATTATCGACAGCATGATCGTCGATGGCCTGTGGGACGTTTACAACCAATACCACATGGGCATCACGGCGGAGAACGTCGCCAAGGAACACAACGTCGATCGCGCCACGCAGGATCAATTCGCGCTCGCCTCGCAGCAGAAGGCTGCCGCGGCGCAGGACGCGGGCCGCTTCAAGGAAGAAATCGTCGCGGTGCCGATCCCACAGAGAAAGGGCGATCCGATCTCTTTCGACGCCGACGAGTTCATCAATCGCAAGACCAACGCGGAGGCGCTGGCTGGCTTGAAGCCTGCATTCGACAAACAAGGCAGCGTTACGGCCGGCAATGCATCGGGTCTCAACGACGGCGCGGCCGCGTTGTTGGTGATGTCTGACGCGAAGGCAAAGGAGCTTGGGCTGAAGCCGCTGGCAACGATCAAATCGTTTGCGTCGGCGGGGGTCGATCCGAAAGTGATGGGCATGGGCCCGGCACCGGCATCGCGCAAAGCGCTGAAGAAGGCGGGCTGGACAGCCGATCAGGTTGATCTGATGGAGATCAACGAGGCTTTCGCCGCACAGGCGTGCGCGGTCAATAAGGACATGGGCTGGAATACCGATAACATCAACGTCAACGGGGGTGCGATCGCAATCGGCCACCCGATTGGCGCATCGGGTGCGCGCATCCTCGTGACGCTGTTGCACGAAATGAAGCGGCGCGATGCGAAGAAGGGTCTGGCTGCTTTGTGCATTGGCGGCGGTATGGGGGTAGCGCTCGCAGTCGAGCGTTAACGCAGCCTGTCGGTCAGCTTCGCTACGCCGAGGGCGGCGGCCGCTGTAGCGCGGGGTCTGCCCGCCGCGGGGCGTACCAGAAATGCATCTGATCTCGATGTTTGATCATGTTGCCGCCGGTCAACGCACCGCGCATCAGAATCCCCAGCACTTCGAAGCCGGAATACGTGCGCAGCTTGCGTCCTGAAGTCACAACGGCTTCACGCAAGATGACGAAGCGTCCAAGCTTCTTCAGCGCGACGCTGAGCGCGAGCTCCTCGGCACCAAACATTCGCTCGTCGAAGCCGCCTGCTGCGTCGAACGCGGACCGAGTGCAAAAAACAAAGCAACCTGCTGCAAGCCGCATCCAACGCATCATCGCGGTAAGCGACGGAGTCAGCGCTCGGGCGTAAAAGGGAATTTCGCCATCGAAGGTGACGGCCGCACCCCCACCGATCGCGCCGGACGCGAGAGCATTTAGCGCAGCACGCAACACGGTTTCGTTGATCAGCGTGTCGGCGTCGACGAACACGAGTATTTCGCCGTTCGATTCGCGTGCGCCCGAATTTCGCGTCGCCGCGATCTGGCGATGCTGGACGGATACGACCCGCGCACCTGACTCTGCTGCAACGTCTGCAGTGCGATCGGTCGACGTGTCGTCACAGACGACGATTTCGTACGCGACTGCGCACGTCTTCGCGGCGGCGTGTATTGCCGCCAAGGTGGCTGCGATCACGGGTTCTTCGTTATGTGCAGGAACGACGAAGGAAATCAGATTTGGCGCCATGGATCGATCATAGGGTTCGCTCCGTACGCCCGGCGCCGGCTGATGCGGCACCAATAGTGTCTAATTACAGAAAACACCAAGGAGACAGACATGGCAAAACTGGCATATGTGACCGGTGGCATGGGTGGCATAGGCACGGCGATCTGCCGCAAGTTTCACGACGTCGGATACAAAGTC
>DATEOP010000129.1:0-19375 GCA_035274065.1 Burkholderiaceae bacterium | reverse complement strand
TTCAGTCTCCAGCGGCTCGACCGACAGACAGTTCGATTTCAAATTGCAGTCGCCGCAGCCCTCGCACACCAGCTCATTGATGACCACGCGGCGCGCGGGATCGGAAAAGTAAGTCTTCTCCGCTGTGTTTTTCTTGCGCTTGCGCCGTTTTTCGGACGCGCACGTCTGGTCGTAGACCATCACCGAGACGCCGGCGTGCTCGCGCAGTTCGAGCTGGATCCGGTCGAGTTCGTCGCGATGGTGGACGGTGACGCCTTCGGCAAAGCCCGCGTCCTTCGGATACTTGTGCGGCTCGTCGGTGACGACGACGATCTTGCGCACGCCCTCGGCGGCCATCTGCTGCGTGATCGCGGGCACTGTCAGCGGCCCGTCGTGAGGCTGACCGCCGGTCATCGCGACCGCGTCGTTGAACAGGATCTTGTAAGTGATCGAAACATTGGCCGCGACCGCTGCACGCACTGCGAGTGAGCCCGAGTGGTAGTACGTGCCGTCACCGAGGTTCGCAAAGATGTGCTTCTCGTGCGTAAACGGCGCCTGCCCGATCCATGGAGCGCCTTCGCCACCCATCTGCGTATAGGTACTGGTATTGCGGTCCATCCAGAGCGCCATGTAATGGCAGCCGATACCTGCCATCGCGCGCGAGCCTTCGGGCACGACGGTGGACGTGCTGTGCGGGCAGCCCGAGCAGAAATACGGCGTGCGCTCCGTGATGACGCGTGGCACCGCGAGTGCTTGTTCCTTCGCGTCAATCATCGCTAGACGCATCTGAATCCGCGCGCGAATTTCAGCGGGCAATTCAAGTTTGCCGATTCTCTGCGCAATCGCTTTCGCAACGATCACCGGTGAGAATTCATAATGGGCAGGCAAAATCCAGTTGCCTTGTGGTACCGCCCATTCGCCGCCGTCCTTTTCGTCGAACTTTCCAATCACACGGGGTATGCGTTTGCCGGTGCCTATCCAGGAAAACAGTTCCTCCTTTAGCGCGTACTCGAGCAGCTGGCGCTTTTCCTCGATCACCAGAATTTCTTCCAAGCCTTCGGCAAACGAACGAACTGCGGTCGCTTCGAGCGGCCATACCATGCCGCACTTGAACAATCGAATGCCGATGTCCTTGCATGTCTGCTCGTCGAGTCCAAGATCCGCAAGCGCCTGGCGCGTGTCCAAATACGCCTTGCCGCTGGCGACAATGCCGAAACGCGCATGCGGCGAGTCAATGACCGTGTGATTCAGTTTATTGGTGCGACAGTAAGCAAGTGCGGCATACAACTTGTAGTCGAGCAGCCGCGCTTCCAATGCAAGCGGTGTGTCGGGCCAGCGGATATTGAGTCCGTCAGGCGGCATTCTGAAGTCGCTTGGAATGACGATATCGAGCCGTGCCGGATCGACGATTACTGACGCCGACGCTTCAACCACCTCAGTCACCGTCTTCATGGCAACCCAGACGCCGGCATATCGGCTCATCGCAAATCCGTGCAGGCCGAGATCGAGATATTCCTGCACCGACGCCGGGAACAGCACCGGAATCATGCAGGCCTTGAAGATGTGATCGGACTGATGCGGCAGCGTGGACGACTTGGCTCCATGGTCGTCGCCTGCCACGGCCAGCACGCCGCCGTGTTTGCTGGTCCCTGCCGCATTCGCGTGCTTGAACACATCGCCGCAGCGATCGACGCCGGGGCCTTTGCCGTACCACATTGAAAAGACGCCGTCGTATTTCGCGCCTTCGTACATGTTGACCTGCTGCGTGCCCCATACGGCGGTCGCGGCAAGGTCTTCGTTCACTCCGGGCTGAAAGCGAACGTTGTGTCGCTCCAGATGGTTCTTCGCGCGCAAGGCGGTCTGATCAACCCCGCCCAGGGGTGAGCCGCGATAGCCGTTGATGAAACCTGCGGTGTTAAGTCCTGCGAGTTGATCGCGCTGATGCTGCAGCATCATCAGGCGGATCAACGCCTGCGTCCCGCTCATGTAGGCGCGGCCGCGATCGAGCGTCCACTTGTCGTCGAGAGTGACTTCGGCCAGTGCGCGGCGGGCGGCTTCGGTAAGGGGGGCATTCATACAGGCTCCTGCCAAAAATTGTGTTCTTGGAAGTCGGCCATTTGACGTGGGTTCGCTTGGCCGGCGCAGCATTTGCCAACTCGGTGCCTTGTGGGCGCAGTCGACAACCTTGTGCTCAATTCGAGCAGGGCGCGAGGGTAGCACCGCAACGACATGCTCTCAATCATGCGCTGCGGCGTGGCACATCGTGTTCCTGCAAGTAGACAACCTGTCGACGCACTCCTTCGCTGTATCCTCGTCTAGCTCGATTCGGACTATCAACATGTCGCTTCGATTTGCCTTTGTCGGTCTCGTCCTGATGCCGCTCGTTGTCCATTCGGCGCCTGTCCTCGACATCGCCGGCTTGTCGACCGAAGTCGCCGCGTGCGCCGACTTCGACCGCTATGTAAACGGAAAGTGGCATGCAACTGTGCCAATCCCGGCGGATAAAGGGCGCATCGGGAGTTTCGATTCATTGCGCGACGACAGCCGTCGCATCGTTAACGACGCCCTAGCCGAAGCGGCTCGCCAACCGAGTTTGCTCGATTCGCCCGGTAAGCGCCTGGCCGCCGACTACTACGTGAGCGGCATGGATCTGCAATCGATCGAAAAGCGCGGTCTGACATCGCTGGCACCACTGCTGTCCGAAATTGACGCACTGAAGGAACGGTCGCAGCTTCCAATCGTGCTTGCGAAGCTCGCGTCGTATCGGATTGCAGCGCCCTTTTCGGTGTTGGTTCGACCCGACGAGAAGGACAAGCGGCGCTCGATTCTCGTGCTCGATCAATCGGGCCTTGGCCTTCCTGATCGAGATGATTATTTTCGAGACGACGCGCGCACGCTCAGCTTGCGCAAGGCGTATGAAGCGTATCGGCTTCGCTTGGCGCAGTTATCGGCAGGCGACGCGAGTCCCGCGACGGATGCCGCAGTACTGTCGTTTGAAACCGACCTGGCACGGGTGTCGCGGACACGCGTTGAGCGGCGTGATCCTAACGTCGTCTACAACCTCTACTCGGTCGATTCGTTGACGAAGTTCGCTCCAGGCTTCGACTGGGCGGCTTACTTTTCGTCGATGGGAGTTGCGGCCACGGTGCCGGTTAACGTGACGTCGCCGCAGTTTGCGCAACAGGTTGCACATGCCGCAACTAGCGCGCCGCTCGCTGCCTGGCGCGCCTATCTGCGCCAGCACGTACTCGACGCGGCTGCGCAAGCGCTACCGGCTGCATATGTGGCTGCGCACTTCGACTATCGCAGCCGGGCTATTCGCGGGCTGGAGGCGCAGCCGTCTCGCGCCGAGCAGGTCATCGTTCGCATCACGGGTAATTTCGGATCCGAGCCGCTCGCCGAAGGGCTTGGTCAGCTGTACGTTGCGCGAGCATTTTCGCCACACGCAAGAGCGCGCGCGATTGCGATGACCGAGGACATCAAGGCTGCGCTGCGTGCACGCATTGAGAAGCTCGACTGGATGAGTGCTCCGACCAAGTCGCGCGCGATCGGGAAGCTCGACGCGATGGTGCTGAAGATCGGCTTTCCGGACCGCTGGAAAACTTATGACGGGCTAACGATTGCACGGGATGATTACGTAGGCAACTGGCTGCGGGCGAACGCGTGGGAGCATCAACAACGACTGGCGGATTTGAGCCGACCTGTCGATCGGACACGCTGGTTCACATCCCCGCATCTGGTCAACGCATTCGCGGGTGGCCTGAACGAGATCGTATTTCCTGCGGCGATTCTGCAGCCGCCGTTTTTCAATGAAAGCGCCGATGACGCGGTCAACTACGGCGGGATCGGCGCGGTGATCGGACACGAGATCACGCATCACTTCGACGATCGCGGCCGACAGTACGACGAGGTCGGTAACCTGGCCCAGTGGTGGAGCGCCGAAGATGCTGCGCGTTACAAAGAACGCGCCGCGAAGGTCGCGCAGCAGTATTCAGGATATGCGCCGTTGCCGGAGCAGACGATCAATGGTCAGCAAACTTTGGGCGAGAACATTTCGGACCTCGGTGGCGTGAAACTCGCCTACGACGCTTTGCAGCGCGCAGTGGCGCGCCAGCCCCCGGGCAAGATCGATAACTTCACCCCGGAGCAACGTTTCTTCTTGTCCTTCGCAACGATCTGGCGCACCAAGTACAGGACCGAAGCGCTGATCGACAACCTGCGCACCGATAGTCATTCGCCGGCACGCTATCGCGTGCTAGGTCCGCTCGCCAACGTTCCAGAGTTTGCGCAGGCATTCAATTGTCCTGCCGATGCACCGATGATGCGTGCGCCTGTCGAGCAGATTTCGATCTGGTAGCGCTATACCGGCATCGGCTGCCGGTCTTTCAACCGTAGCCATCCTCTTGCGATGCGATAGATCGCCCAGATTCCGAGGACGAAGAAGCCGATCCACCAGACGACAAGCCCGACACCCAGCAACGGCAAAAGAACTAGGCCGACCAGGGCGATTCCGACGGCGATGATCAGCGCCCACCAAAATGTGCGGATCTGCCACGAGAAGTGCGAATCGAGATACGTTCCGCGGACATCGCTGCGCTTCACGTAATTGATGATCACGGCGATGATCGAGGGCCAACCGAACAGAAAAGCGCCGATCACCGAAGCTGCACCAAAAGCGCCGATCACGAGTCCCAGCGTATGCAGGGCGTACACGACGTGCGTTGTTGTGACGAGCGAGTCGGCGGGCGCAACGGAGGTTGCCGGAGGAAGAGGTGTGCTCATCGGTCGACTCCGAACGAGGATCGATAAAGAAGCAGTGAGCATACCTGCTTGCTAACGCTCGCCAGGTTCGTTCGCAAGCCGGCGCACGATTCGGTATTGTCGACGCTACGTAAGGAACATCGATGATCAATCCTCTTTTGGAAAACTGGGACGAACCGTTCGGTCTTCCGCCATTCGAGCGGGTGAAGCCCGAACACTTCGCGCCTGCATTCGAGCAGGCCATGGCCGCTCATGATGCCGATATCGATCGCATCGCGAATGCGTCGGCAGCGCCGACATTTGAAAACACGATTGCTGCGCTGGACCGCAGCGGCCGGCTGCTGAGGCGTATCGAGCAGCTGTTTTTCAATTTGACCGCGTCCGAAACGTCGCCGCAATTGCAGGAGGTTGAGCGCAACTTCGCTCCGAGGCTGGCTGCGCATGAAAACGCGATTCTGCTGAATCAGAAACTGTTCGCACGTATTGACGAACTGTATTCAAAGCGCGAAACGCTGTCGTTGAGCGTTGAGCAAACGCGACTGCTCGAACGCGTTCACCTCGACTCGGTGCTCGCCGGTGCTCGACTGTCAGCGGAAGCGAAGAGCAGATTGAGCGAGCTGGTGAAGCGGCTTGCGCAACTGCAGACAGCGTTTTCGCAGAACGTACTGGCTGACGAAGCCGAGTGGTGTTTGTGGCTGAACGGTGAAGATGACTTGAGAGGTTTGCCCGAGTCCGTACGTGCCGCTGCTAAAACCGCGGCCGAGCAGCGCGATCGACCGCAGGCTTTCGCGATTACGCTCAGCCGCTCGCTGGTCGTTCCCTTCCTGACTCACTCGCAGCGCCGCGATCTGCGCGAACAGGCGTTCAACGCTTGGACGCGACGTGGCGAGAACGATGGTTCAAACGACAATCGTCCGATTGCGAGAGAAATTCTGAAACTGCGTGCCGAGCAGGCTCGCCTGAACGGCTATGCGAGCTACGCCGACTACGCACTGGTCGATCGCATGGCGGGCAAGCCGGACGCGGTTGCCAAGCTGCTCGAGAACGTATGGGAGCCCGCCAAAGCGAAAGCCGCCGAAGAAGTCGAGGCGCTGCGTGCAGTTGCGGCGGCCCGGGGCGAGCCCACCGACATCGCGCCTTGGGATTGGCGTTACTACAGCGAGCTGGTGCGCAAGCAGCGGTATGACATCGATGATGCGATGGTCAAACCGTACTTCGCGCTCGACCGGATGGTGGAAGCGGCATTCGATTGTGCAAACCGCTTGTTCGGCATTGAATTCGTCCGACGCGCCGACATCGTTGCGTATCACCCTGACGTGCAAGTGTACGAAGTGCGGCGCGGTGAGTATCCAATCGGAGTCTTCCTGCACGACAACTTTGCACGTCCGACCAAGCGCGGCGGCGCGTGGATGGGCCACTATCGCTCGCAGTCGCGCATCGAAGGCGACATCCTGCCGATCGTCGTCAACAACAACAATTTCGCGAAGGGCGCTCCCACGCTGCTATCGCTCGACGACGTTCGCACGCTGTTCCACGAATTCGGTCACGGTTTGCATGGATTGCTGTCGCAGGTCACATACGAGCGGCTTTCCGGAACGCGCGTGTTGCGCGACTTCGTCGAGCTGCCGTCGCAGCTATTCGAGCACTGGGCTGTCGAGCCCGAGGTGTTGAAGAAACATGCGCTGCACGTCGAAAGCGGTGAGCCAATTCCGGATGAGTTGATAAAGCGGCTGCAGCGCGCGGAGCATTTCAATCAGGGCTTTGCAACCGTCGAGTACACCGCATGCGCATTGCTGGACATGGCGTTGCACTCGCAGACGCCGGACGACGGCGTCGATATCACGCAGTTCGAGCGCGATGAGCTGGCGAGGCTGGGCATGCCGCGCGAAATCATGCTGCGTCATCGGTTGCCGCACTTCAGTCACCTGTTTTCGAGCTCGAGCTACGCTGCGGGTTACTACGTTTACATGTGGGCCGAAGTGCTCGATGCCGACGGATTCAATGCGTTCGTCGAAAAGGGCAACCCATTCGATCCCACGGTCGCTGCGCGGTTATTCAAGTACGTCTACTCGTCTGGCAATACGATCGAACCGGGCGCCGCGTACCGAGCGTTTCGTGGCCGCGACCCAACTGTCGAGCCGCTGTTGAATCAGCGCGGACTCATTGAACCGCAACCCGCATAAGCGAGCGGCGATGTCGGTCGAGTATCGCCCGCGCGTTACAGGCGCAGAAAGCTAGCTAACCGGGAAGCGCCTTGCGCAAGCAGCACGTCGGACGCGGCGAAGCACCAGCGCAGGTAGCCCTCCCCTTCAGGGCCAAACGCGGAACCGGGCGCGAGTCCGAGACCAGCTTCAGCCACCAATTGCTTGGCCAGCGCGACACTGTCGTCACTGCGGCCGGCGATGCGGAAGAACAGATACATCGCGCCCGGCGGCGGCGCTACTTCAATTCCAGGCAGAGCGGCCAGGGCGGACACAAGCAGATCGCGCGATGCGTGCAGGCGAGCGACGGCTTGTTGCACGCATGATTCCCCGTCTTTTACGGCGGCCACACCGGCGAGCTGCACGAACGGCGGTGCGCATGATGTATTGAACTCGATCACTTTGCCGAGCTGCTCGATAAGCCTGCGCGGGGCGACGATCCAGCCTAATCTCCATCCGGTCATCGTCCAGCTTTTCGAAAATGTATTGGCGCTGATTACGCGATCGTCGTCGCCGATCTGCGATAGCACGCTCGGTGCGTGTCCATTGATGGTCATCGAGGGCTCGAACACGATGCGTTCGTACGCATCGTCGCTGACAAGCCAAATGCCGTGGCGTCGGCAGTGCACGAGCAGCTGATCCCAGTCACGCTGCGGCATCGTCCAACCGGTCGGATTATTCGGCGAATTCACCAGCACGATGCGTGTGTTCGGAGTGGCAGCGTCGAGCAGGTGCTGCAAGTCGAGCGACCAAACACCGTCGCAACACGTCAATGAAACGGGCACGACATCGGCGCTCATGATGCGCGGCATCGCGGTCAGATTTGGCCATACCGGCGTGACAATGACGACGCGATCACCGGGGTCGATCAGCGCCTGATCAATCAGCGAAAGTGCGTGGACGCCAGCGCTGGTGACGGCAATGCGGTCAACGTGAATACGCTCAGCGGGAGCGTGAAGGCGGTTGGCATAAGCAGCCAACGCTTCGCGAAGCTCGATCAGGCCGAGGTTGTGGTTGTAGAACGTCTCCCCAGCATCGAGCGCCTTCTTCGCGGCGTCGCGGATAAACGCAGGCGTGACTTGATCGCCTTCGCCGAACCAGAATTTCAGAATATCGGAGCGGCCAATGCCCGCGTTGGCGACTTCGCGAATGCGCGACGCGGGCAATGCGTCGATCGTTGGACGAATCATTTTTTTCGGCTCCGAGCGGAGCCGGATTATCCAGTCAATGCGCTGCCGGCATCGACACGGGCATCGGGACCGAAAGCCGCGTCGACCATTCCTTCAGCGTCGGCAGGATGTCGGCGTGTAACGCAACCCCGTTTGCCAACTGATCACGACGACGCGCGAGTCCACGCTCGCCGGGCATTCGTACAGCCTCAGAGCCTGGGCGCGGTGAATTGTTGCGGCAGGCGTGCGCGATCCACTCGGCTTGCCGCGCAAATGCATCGCGCCCACCGAACGCTGACGGATCAATCGCTTGCACGAATACAGTCGCGCCCCATCCTTCCCTTGGCTCAGCACGACCGTGGCCGGCGAGTCCTCCGGTCAATACCTCGACGATCAGCGCGAGCGCGTAACCCTTGTGTCCTGCGTCGATGCCACCGGCCGGCAATATTGTGCCGCGCGGTTCGGAAAACAAAACCGTGGGGTCATCGGTTGCGACACCGTCGGCTGTCAGAAGCCACGGGTGCGCGAGCCTTTGACCGCTCTTGTGCAGGCGAGCGGTCATACCATTGGTGGTCAGCGATGCCGACAAGTCGATTAAGACCGGATCGCCGGCGGTCGGAAATCCGAATGCGATCGGATCGGGCGTAAAAACCGCTTGCGTTCCACCAAACGGTGCAACGCTTGCCGCGTTTGGATCGGAACAAGAAAGCAACAATACGAATCCGCGGTCGGTCGCGTCCGATAGGTAGGCGGCCAGACACGCGATGTGGTGGCTGCGTCGAATCACAACAGTGCCGGTGCCGCAATGCTGCGCGCGCTCGATCGCGTCATCAATGGCGAGCCGCGTGAGCCAAGGTCCTGGCAGGCGACGCCCATCCCATAGCGCGCTCGCCGCGCGCTCCTCCACGACCCGATGCTGGCCTGTGCGCGTCATCGTCCCAGCGTCGAGCTCACGCAGGTACGGCGCGAGCAGCGCCAACCCATGCGTGTCGTGCCCGAGCAGATCGCCCTCGAGCAAAACGTCGGCGACCACCGACGCCCTGGCTTGCTCGAGTCGCGCGCCAATCAAAAGATCACGCGCGAACTGCCGCAGTGCCTCACTCGGGTAGCGCATCAACTCGGGTATCGCATCAATACACCGCGCGGCCACCCGACAAGTCAAACACCGCGCCAGTCGAGAACGAACACTCCTCGGTCGCGAGCCAGGCGACGAGTGCTGCAATCTCGTCGACCTCACCGAAGCGACCCATCGGAATCTTCGACAGCATGAAGTCGATATGGCTTTGAGTCATCTGCGCAAACATTCCGGTCTTCACCGCGGCCGGAGTCACACAATTAACGCGTATTCCCGTCTTCGCGAGCTCCTTACCGAGTGACTTAGTCAACGCGATAACGCCGGCTTTCGATGCGCTATACGCGCTCGCGTTCGGGTTGCCTTCCTTGCCAGCGATTGAAGCGATATTGACGATGCGACCGTAGTCGTTCTCTTGCATATGCGCGATCAGCGCGCGATTGCACAGAAAAACGCCCGTCAAGTTAACGTCGAGCACTTCCTTCCACGCGGCCACCGGATATTGCTGCACCGTTGTGTTCGGGCCTGTAATACCGGCGCTGCAGACCAAAGCGTCGATACGACCGAGCGCCTTGATGGTCGCATCGCATGCGCGCGCCACGTCCTCTTCGCGAGTGACGTCGAGCGTCTGCGTATGTGGATTTCCGCCCAGCGACTTGGCTGCCGACACGAGCGCAGCTGCGTCGCGATCCCACAAGCTGACACGCGCGCCTGATGCAGCGAGCCGTTGCGCGATCGAATAACCGATTCCTGCGGCGCCACCTGTCACGATCGCGCCCCGCCCCTGCATGTCGAGCTTGTTCATCGCGTTCTCCACTTTGTTAAAGGATATCCGCAAAATTGGTCAGACCACTTGACCGGTTTAGACCCGCCGTTGTTGACCGTCATCAGCGACCATGGCTACACTCGCCGCGCCTTTCGATCGATCCCTCCGCAAATTCCCGAATGCCGTCCCGCAAGCCCCGTCGCAGTCAATCTTGGTTCGGCCGCCTTGACCGCGATGGATTCATCTACCGCTCGTGGATGAAGAACCGTGGCATTCCGCACGACCAGTTTGACGGGCGTCCAGTGATCGGCATCTGTAACACCTGGTCCGAGCTGACGCCGTGCAATACGCACTTTCGCGTTCTTGCCGAGCAGGTACGGCAAGGCGTGCTCGAAGCGGGCGGTTTTCCGCTCGAGTTCCCCGTGATGTCGCTTGGCGAAACGCTGATGCGCCCGACCACGATGCTGTTTCGTAATCTGGTCAGCATGGATGTCGAGGAATCGATTCGCGCCAATCCGCTCGACGGTGTGGTACTGCTGATGGGATGTGACAAGACAACGCCTGCGTTGCTAATGGGCGCTGCGAGCGTCGATTTGCCAACGATCGGTGTGTCGGGTGGTCCGATGTTGTCGGGCAAATACCGAGGCGGCGAACTTGGCTCAGGTACCGGTGTATGGCAGATGAGTGAAGCCGTGCGCGCAGGCGAGATGTCCCAACAGGATTTCTTTGAGGCCGAGAGCTGCATGCATCGCTCGCACGGTCACTGCATGACGATGGGCACTGCATCGACGATGGCGAGCATGGTCGAAGCGCTTGGCGTCGGCTTGCCTACCAACGCAGCGATTCCTGCAGTCGACGGGCGCCGCAACGTGCTCGCGCGAATGGCGGGACGGCGCATCGTGCAGATGGTCGACGAAGATCTGGTGTTGTCCAAGATTCTGACGCGCGCCGCATTCGAGAACGCGATTCGCGTCAACGCAGCAATCGGCGGTTCGACCAACGCGGTGATTCATCTGCTCGCGCTGGCAGGCCGAGTAGGAGTTCCGCTATCCCTGGAAGATTGGGATGCGCTCGGCCATGACCTGCCTTGTCTGGTCGATTTGCAGCCGTCGGGCCAGTATTTGATGGAGGATTTTTATTACGCGGGCGGATTGCCGGCCGTGATTCGCGAGCTCGGTGCTGTCTTGAACAAAGACGCGCTCACCGCCAACGGCCGCACTCTGTGGGACAACAATAAAGACGCGCCTCGGTATGACCTCGAAGGCCGCAAACGGGTGATCCGGCCTCTGGCCGATCCGTTTAAGCCGCACGCTGGTATCGCTGTGCTACGGGGCAACCTTGCGCCAGACGGCGCGGTGATCAAGCCATCCGCTGCAACCCCGGCGTTAATGAAGCACAGAGGCCGTGCGGTCGTGTTCGAAACCAGCGACGAAATGCATGCAAGCGTTGAGGATGACGGTCTCGACGTTAGGGCCGAGGACATTCTTGTTTTGAAGAATTGCGGACCCAAGGGTTATCCGGGAATGGCGGAAGTCGGCAACATGCCGCTGCCCGCCAAGCTGTTGCGACAAGGTGTGACGGATATGGTGCGCATCTCAGACGCGCGGATGAGCGGCACTGCATATGGGACCGTGGTGCTGCACGCGGCGCCAGAAGCTGCGGCCGGAGGCAATCTTGCGCTGGTGAAGACCGGCGACTTCATCGAGCTCGACGTCGAGCACCGCCGCCTGCATCTCGAAGTCAGCGATGAAGAATTGAAACGCCGTCGAGCGGCGTGGAAATCCCCGGCGGCGCCGATGTCGCGCGGTTACACCAAGCTTTACTTCGATCACGTGCAGCAGGCCGACAAAGGAGCGGATCTCGACTTCCTGGTCGGCGCCAGTGGGTCCGCAGTGCCCAAGGACAATCATTGAGCACGATGCGCGCTTTGATCACCGATTACGATTTTCCAGACATCGAGCTCGAGCGCGAAGTCTTCAGAAGCGGCGGCGTCGACCATGTCGAAGCCCAATGCCGTAGCGAAGACGACCTGATCGCGGCTGCGCGCGAGTGCGACGCGCTACTGCTGCAGTACGCTCCGGTCACTGATCGGGTGTTGGCTGCGCTGCCGCGCATCGGACTCGTAAGCCGTTATGGCGCCGGATTCGACACGATCGATACTGAAGCCTGCCGTCGCCACGGCGTGTGGGTCGCGAACTCGCCGGATTACGGCGTCGGCGAGGTCGCGACGCACGCGCTCGCGATGACGTTGGCTTTGATCCGCCATCTGTTGATATACGACCGCGATGTCAAGGCAGGTCGTTGGCACTATCTGTCGGCTGGCAAAATCCAACGTGCGAGCTTGATGACGGTAGGGATTCTGGGCCTCGGGCGTATCGGCAAGCGCTATGCGGCGCTGGCTCGCGAGTGCTTCGCGCGCGTGATCGCATGCGATCCGTACTTGAACGACGAGGACTTTCCGTCGTGTGTGCAGCGGGTGGGTCTGACGGAGCTCTTCGAGCAAGCTGACGCGATCTCGCTGCATGTGCCGCTAAACGACGAAACGCGCGGTATGGTGAATGCATCGTTGCTGGGCAAACTGAAGCCTGGCAGCGTACTGATCAACACGGCGCGCGGTGGCGTCGTCGACATCGATGCATTACGTGCTGCACTCGATAACGGAAGTCTCGACGGTGCAGCGCTCGACGTGCTTCCTATCGAACCAATCGCGCCGCAGCATCCGCTGGCGCAGCATCCACGTGTACTGTTGACGCCGCACGCCGCTTTTTATTCGTGCGAGTCCGAAGTGGAATTGCGCCGCAAGGCCGCGCTGAATATTGTGCAATGGGCGGCGACCGGCCGCCCGACGTATCCGGTGGTACAAGGGTCAAAGAGCCCACGATAAGAAAACCAAGGGAGACAGCCGCTAATGGCGCAAGTCGCAATTCGCAAGGTCGAAAAATCGTTCGGCACGACGCGCGTGCTTCACGGCGTTGATGTCGACGTCGATGACGGCGAGTTTGCGGTGTTGGTCGGTCCGAGCGGTTGCGGCAAGACGACGTTGCTGCGGATGATCGCGGGGCTCGAAGAGATTAGCGGCGGTGAGATTGCAATCGGCGGGCGCGTCGTCAATCAGGTTGCACCGAAAGAGCGCGACATCGCTATGGTTTTCCAGAACTACGCGCTGTATCCACACATGACCGTGCGCAACAACATGGCGTTCAGCATGAAGCTCGCGCACGCGAAGGCCAACGTCATCGAACAGCGCGTGCAGAAGGCGGCGCAGATTCTCGGACTGACTGCTTTGCTCGACCGCTATCCGCGGCAACTGTCCGGTGGTCAACGACAACGCGTCGCGATGGGCCGCGCGATCGTACGTGATCCGCAGGTGTTCTTATTCGACGAGCCGCTCTCGAATCTGGATGCCAAGCTGCGTGTGCAGATGCGCACTGAGATCAAGGAGCTTCATCAGCGATTGAAAACGACATCGGTCTACGTCACACACGATCAGATCGAAGCGATGACGATGGCTGACAAGATCGTCGTGATGAATGCCGGCCGAGTCGAGCAGATCGGGGACCCGCTCGAGCTCTACGACAATCCCGCTAATCAGTTCGTCGCAGGCTTCATCGGATCGCCGGCGATGAACTTCCTCGCCGGCAAATCCGTGCGCACGAACGGCGGCCTCGCAATTCGGCTCGACGATGGCACCTTGCTGCCGGCACTCGATGCGCCGGCGATGGACGAAGGCCGCGAAGTCACGCTCGGCGTACGGCCAGAGCATCTCGCGGTGGCGCCCGACGGCGTCGCCGCGAAGGTTGTCGTTGTCGAGCCGACCGGTGCCGACACGCAGGTGCTTGCGACGATCGCAGGTCACGCGGTCATCGCAGTCGATCGCGAGCGCCACACATTTCGGCCCGGCACCAGCATCGGCCTCAGGCCGACGCGTACGTTTCTCTTCGACACGTCGACCGGTGCGCGCCTGCGCTAGGCCGAGGCTAAAAACGAGGAGAGACAGGTGGTGACCGCTCTCGATCGGCTCCAGAACAATCGAAATCTCCTCGGCTTGCTCTTTCTCGGGCCCGCCGCCGCAATCCTGCTCGTCTTTCTGACGTATCCGCTCGGGCTCGGCGTCTGGCTCGGCTTCACCGACACCAAGATCGGACGCTCGGGGGAGTGGATCGGCATCGAGAACTTCGAATCGCTGTTTCAAGATTCGGTGTTTTGGCTGTCGGTGTTTAACACCGTCTTCTATACAGCGATCGCCAGCGTAATCAAGTTCGCGCTCGGGCTCTACCTCGCGCTGCTCTTGAACCGCAACATCGCGTTTAAGTCGATGATCCGCGCGATCATGCTGCTGCCGTTCATCGTGCCCACGGTGCTCTCGGCTATCGCGTTCTGGTGGATCTTCGACGCACAGTTCTCGATCATCTCGTGGGCGCTGAAGCAGATGGGCCTGATCGACAAATACATCAATTTCCTCGGCGACCCATGGAACGCGCGGTTCTCGGTGATTGCTGCCAACATATGGCGTGGAATTCCGTTCGTCGCAATCTCGCTGCTCGCCGGGCTGCAGACGATTCCGGTGTCGCTGTACGAGGCTGCCACCCTCGACGGCGCGAACCGCTGGCAGCTCTTCCGCTACGTCACCTATCCGCTGCTCACGCCGATCATCGCGGTCGTGATGACGTTCTCGGTGCTGTTCACGTTCACCGACTTTCAGTTGATCTACGCGATCACGCGCGGCGGGCCAGTCAACGCGACGCACCTAATGGCGACCTTGTCGTTTCAGCGCGCGATTCCTGGCGGACAGCTCGCGGAAGGCGCGGCGATCGCGACCGCGATGATCCCGTTCCTCATTGCTGCGATCCTGTTCAGCTGGTTCGGGTTGCAGCGCAGGAGGTGGCAACAGGGCGGAGGAGACTAGATGATTCTCGCGACGAAAACCGCGGACGAAGGAGGCATGGGCTATCTGGAGTCGCTGCCGCGTCGGCTCGTGACGGTCTACGCACCTCTTGCGGTGTTCTTGTTCGTGCTGCTCTTCCCGTTCTACTGGATGACGATCACGACGTTCAAGGGCAAGGACGAGCTCTTCGACTACACGCGTTTCAGCCCGTTCTGGGTTTCGAACCCGACGCTCGACAACGTGAAGAAGCTGCTCTTCGACACGAGCTATCCGGAGTGGCTCTGGAACACGATGCTAATCGCGGTGGTCTCGACGTTCCTGTCACTGGCGGCGAGCGTATTCGCGGCATACGCGATCGAACGGCTGCGCTTCAGGGGAGCCAAGTACGTCGGCGGCGCGATCTTCCTCGCCTATTTGATCCCGCCGTCGATCCTGTTCATTCCGCTGGCGACAATGGTGTTCCGCTTCGGCATCTTCGACACCAAGCTTGCGCTGATCCTGACCTACCCGACGTTCCTGATTCCGTTCTGCACCTGGCTGCTGATGGGCTATTTCCGCACGATTCCGCTCGAGCTCGAGGAGTGCGCGTTGATCGACGGCGCCTCGCGATGGCAGATACTCACGCGCATCACGCTGCCACTCGCGGTACCGGGGCTGATATCGGCGGGTATTTTCGCGTTCACGTTGTCGTGGAACGAGTTCATTTATGCACTCACGTTCATTTCGTCTTCGGAAGTCAAGACGGTGCCGGTGGGGGTGCTCACCGAGCTCGTCGAAGGCGACGTCTACCACTGGGGCTCGCTGATGGCTGGCGCGCTGTTCGGTTCGCTGCCGGTCGCGATCTTGTATTCTTTCTTTGTTGAGCACTATGTGGCCGGCATGACTGGTGCGGTGAAGGAATGACGATGTTGGGCGAGCACATCGAGCGGTATCGTGAGGATGGCTTCTGCGTCGTTCCGGATATCGCGCCGCCCGCGACGCTCGCGCGCATGAACGCGATCCTGGCAGATCTCGTCGAGCGCTCGCGCGCGGTCACCGCGCATGACGACGTCTACGACCTTGAGCCCGGCCACAGTAGCGCCGTGCCCCGCGTGCGCCGCATCAAAAAACCGACCAACGTCGACCGCGTATTTGCCGAGCTGGTGCGCTCGCCTGCGATGACTGCGGTGCTGCGTGCGTTGCTCGGTCCGGCGGCGCGGCTTCATGGCTCTAAGCTCAATCTCAAGGCGCCTGGGTTCGGTTCGCCGGTCGAGTGGCATCAGGATTGGGCGTTTTATCCGCATACCAATGACGACGTGCTCGCGATCGGCGTGATGCTCGAAGACATCGGCCTCGACAACGGGCCGATGCTGATTGTGCCCGGCTCGCACCGCGGGCCGACTTATGACCATCATGCAGACGGCGCCTACTTCTGCGGCGCAATCGATCCGGCCAAGGCCGGCGTGGATTTCGCCTCGGCAGTTCCGGTGATCGGCAAGGCGGGCGCGGCGTCGTTTCATCACGTTCGCGCGGTCCACGGTTCGGGGCAGAACACCTCGACGCGGCCGCGACCATTCCTGCTCTACGAAGTCACCGCCGCGGACGCCTTCCCGCTGATGGGTGTGCCCGATTACGACGACTTTCACGGCCGGATGCTGTACGGCGAGGACACAATCGAGCCGCGCACCGTTTCGTGCCCCGTGCGGATGCCGCTGCCGCCCGCGCCGAATCAGGGCTCGATCTACGAGAATCAAACCGCCGTCGCGAATCGGTACTTCGAGTTCAAGCTCGCCACGCGAGAGTCCGCCGCCACGTAGCTGTATCACACTAACAAATCGATTAGGAGACATCATGACCGACACTCGCCGCCGACGCGTAGTTCAAGCCGCCGCTGCCACCGCCGTCGCGCCGATGATCTGGATTCCGCGCGCGAACGCACAGCAGCTTGCGTTCAAACCCGAGCCCAAGGCGAGGCTGCGCGTACTGCGCTGGAAGCGCTTCGTGCAGGCCGACGAAGACATGTGGCTCGCGAACACCAAAAAGTTTTCCGAGAAGTACGGCATCGAGGTGCGCACCGATCACGAGAATTGGGAGGACGTGCGGCCCAAGGCGGCGGTGGCCGCGAATGTCGGCGCCGGCCCCGACATCATCGTCGGCTGGCTTGACGACCCACACCTGTATCCCGACAAGCTGCACGACCTCACCGATCTCGGCGAGTACCTTGGCAAGAAGTACGGCGGCTGGTTTCCGACCGCGCGCACCTACGGTACGTCGAAGGGCCGCTGGATCGGTTTGCCGCTCGGTGCTGCTGGCGCGCTGCTCAACTATCGCGTGTCGGAGGTTAAGAAGGCAGGCTTCGACAAGTTTCCGACGAACTTCAACGACTACCTGGCGCTCGCCCAAAAGCTCAAGACGCAGGGCAAGCCGGCTGGCTTCGCACTCTCGCATGCCACCGGCGACTCCGAAACCTGGATGCATAACATCCTGTGGGGGCACGGCGGGCGGCTCGTCGACGACAACAACAAGGTCGTCATCAACAGCGCGGAGACGGTTCGCGCGATCGAGTACATGCAGGAACTCTCAAAGACTTTCATCGAGGGCTGCGCCTCGTGGTCGGGCGTTTCGAACAACAACGCTTTCCTCGAGGACAAAATCGGCCTGACCTCGAACGGCATTTCGATCTACTTCGCCGGCAAGAATTCCACCGACGCGGCGAAGAAGGCGGTAGTGGCCGATATGGACCACGCGCCGATGCCGATTGGCCCGATCGGACGCCCGACCGAGCTGCACCTGCTCTCGCAGGCGATGCTGTTTCGCTACACCAAGTTTCCGAACGCGGCGAAGGAGTACTTGCGCTTCATGTGGGAGCGCGAGCAGTACGAGCCGTGGCAGGCTGCGTCGCTCGGCTACGTGAGCCATCCGCTGAAGGCTTACGACGACAACAAGTTCTGGAACGATGATCCGAAGTATGCGCCGTTCAAGGGCGTGGTTGCGCGCATGCAACCGCACAGCTTCTCGGGCACGCTCGGGTACGCGTCGGCCGCCGCCCTGGCCGACTGGATCGTCGTCGACATGTTTGCGTCGGCGTGCACTAATCAGAAGACCGCTAAGGACGCCGCGGCGGAGGCACAGAAGCGGGCAGAGCGCTACTACCGAGTATGAGGAGCGATGCGTCCGGCGGCTTGAACCGTTCTTGACGCAGTGTACAAACCAAGGGAGACAAGATGGGACAGTGGAAGAGACGAGAGTTTTTGAAGACCTCCGCGGGCGTCGCTGCCGGCGCGAGCGTCGGCCCGTTCATCTGGGTCAAGGATGCGGCCGCGCAGTGGAGCAATGCACCGGAGAAAGGTGCAAAGCTGCGCGTACTGCGCTGGAGCCGATTCGTGCAGGGCGATATCGATCAGTACATGAAGAACGTGCAGGCGTTCACCGCGAAAACGGGCATCGAGGTGCGAGTCGATAACGAGGGTTGGGAAGACGTGCGGCCGAAAGCTGCGGTCGCGGCCAATACCGGTGCTGGCCCGGACATCATCCTGTCTACCAATGATGACGCGAATCTGTATCCGGAGAAGCTGGTCGACGTGACTGATTTGTGTACCTATCTCGGCAAGAAGTACGGCGGCTTCTACCCGGTGTGCGAGCCCTACCTGAAGCCAAACGGCAAGAACTGGATTGGTGTGCCGCTTGGCGTCGCGGGTGTTGCGATGGTTTATCGCGAAAGCCACATGAAGGCAGCAGGTTTCAATGCGTTTCCGAAGGACACCGACGGCTTTCTGAAGCTCTGCAAGGCGCTCAAGGACAAGGGAACGCCGCCGGGGTTTGCGCTCGGCAACGCGACTGGCGACGGCAATACGTGGTGCAACTGGCTGATGTGGGCGTTTGGCGGCAAGCTGGTCGACGCGAACAACAAGGTCGTGATCGACAGTCCGGAGACGATCAAGGCGCTGGAGTATGCCAAGGAGCTTTACGGGACGTTCGTTCCCGGCACGCTGTCGTGGCTCGATCCGAACAACAACAAAGCATTCCTCGACGAGCAGATCTCGCTCACCAACAACGGCATTTCCGTCTATTACGCCGCCAAGACGTCGAAGGATCCAAAAGTGTCAGCGCTTGCCGCCGACATCAACCATGCGAATTTTCCGATTGGGCCGGTCGGCAAGCCGAGCGAGTTCCAGCTGTTCTTCAACCAGATGATCTTCAAGTACACGAAGTACCCGAAGGCCGCCAAGGAGTACCTCCGCTTCATGATGGAGGAGGAGCAGATGAACCCCTGGGTGCAGGCCGCGATCGGATACGTCGTGCCGGCTCTCACCGCCTACGAGAAGAATCCGATTTGGACGTCGGACCCGAAGCACACGCCGTATCGCGACTCGATGAAGAACATGTGGCCGAGCGGGTACGCCGGGAAAATGGGTTACGCGTCTGCCGGCGCACTCGGCGACTTCATCGTCGTCAACATGGTGGCAGAGGCGGCATCGGGCTCGAAGACGCCGAAGGAAGCGGCCGAGCGTGCACAGAAACGCGCCGAGCGGTATTACAAGGTCTGAGTAGTCGGAATTGCCC
>DATEOP010000128.1:0-2665 GCA_035274065.1 Burkholderiaceae bacterium | reverse complement strand
ACCAATCTGCTGAGGGTGCCTCGAATTATCAAAAGAGTTAATCTTATTGTTGTCTTGCAGTCGCCCCCACTTCATTCTTAACCAAGGCATAGATCAGAAATGGGCAACATCGAATCAGTCTCGCATGAGCAGCGCGTGTTCCCACCCAGCGCTGACGTCGTACGGCAAGCCAACGTTTCGGGAATGGATGCGTACCGCGCGCTGTGCGCCGAGGCCGACCGCGACTTCACCGGGTTCTGGGCGCGGCTCGCGCGCGAACATCTTCATTGGAGCAAGCCGTTCACGCAAGTGCTCGACGAGTCGAACGCGCCGTTCTACCAGTGGTATGCAGATGGCGAACTCAACGCTTCGTACAACTGTCTCGATCGCAACCTCACCAATGGCAACGCCGACAAGGTTGCAATCATTTTCGAGGCCGACGACGGCAAGGTCACGAAGATTACGTATCGCGAGCTGCATGCGAAGGTGTGTCAGCTTGCGAATGGCATCAAGGCGCTCGGCCACGCGAAGGGTGAGCGCGCGATTATCTACATGCCGATGTCGATCGAAGCAGTCGTCGCGATGCAGGCTTGTGCGCGGCTTGGCATCATTCATTCGGTTGTATTCGGCGGCTTTTCAGCGAAGAGCGTGCAGGAACGCGTGATCGATGCCGGTGCAACGCTGATCATCGCGGCCGACGAACAGATGCGCGGCGGCAAGGCGATCGCGTTGAAGGCCGCGATCGACGATGCGTTTGCGATGGGTGGATGCGAGAAGGTTCGCAATGTGATCGTCTATCAGCGCACCGGCGGCAAAGTTGCATGGACTGAAGGGCGCGATAAATGGATGCACGATCTGGTCGCAAACCAGCCGAGCACATGCGAGGCGGTCGCAGTGAGCGCGGAGCACCCGCTCTTCATCCTTTACACGTCGGGTTCGACAGGCAAGCCGAAGGGCGTGCAGCACTCCACCGGCGGCTATTTGCTGTGGGCCGCAGTGACGATGAAGTGGGTGTTCGACATCAGGCCGTCCGATGTTTTCTGGTGCACCGCTGATGTCGGCTGGGTGACCGGGCACACCTATGTATGTTATGGACCCCTGGCAGTCGGCGCCACCGAGATAATGTTCGAGGGGGTGCCGACGTATCCGGACGCCGGACGGTTCTGGAAGATGTGCCAGGACCACGGCGTCACCGTGTTCTATACGGCACCGACTGCAATTCGCTCGCTGATAAAGGCTGGCGGCGAGCTGCCGAAAAAATACGATCTCTCCAAACTGCGCGTATTAGGCACTGTCGGTGAGCCAATAAACCCTGAAGCATGGATGTGGTACTACACCGTCGTGGGCCAGGAGCGCTGCCCCGTCGTCGATACGTTCTGGCAAACCGAAACCGGCGGTCACGTGATTTCACCGTTACCGGGTGCGACGCCACTAGTACCGGGCTCATGCACGTTGCCATTGCCGGGAATCATGGCGGCCGTGGTCGATGAAGCAGGTCATGACGTGCCAAACGGCCAGGGTGGGCTGCTCGTGATCAAGCGCCCCTGGCCGTCAATGATCCGGACGATCTGGGGGGATGCCGAGCGCTTCAAGAAGTCTTACTACCCGGAAGAGCTCGGCGGAAAGTTGTATTTGGCCGGTGACGGCTCGGTCCGCGACAAGGAGACCGGCTACTTTACGATCATGGGGCGTATCGACGATGTGTTGAACGTCTCGGGCCATCGCATGGGGACGATGGAAATCGAATCGGCGCTGGTCGCGAACTCGCTGGTCGCCGAAGCCGCGGTCGTAGGCCGGCCAGACGAGCTGACGGGCGAAAGTATTTGCGCGTTCGTCGTTCTCAAGCAGGCTCGGCCAAACGGCGAAGAGGGTCAGAAGATCGCGAAGCAGTTGCGTGATTGGGTGGGGAAGGAAATCGGGCCGATAGCTAAGCCGAAAGACATTCGGTTCGGCGACAATCTGCCGAAGACGCGCTCCGGAAAAATAATGCGTCGCTTGCTGCGATCGATCGCTCGCGGTGAAGCTATCACGCAGGATGTATCGACGTTGGAGAATCCTGCAATTCTGGAACAGCTGAAAGTGACGCTGTAGTTGAACGGGAGAGATGGCCGAGCGGTCGAAGGCGCACGCCTGGAAAGTGTGTATAGGTCATAAGCCTATCGTGGGTTCGAATCCCACTCTCTCCGCCAGTTTATAAACGCTGCGTCAGTGCAGCGAGTTTATTGTCGCATGCACTGGCCTGAGCCTGTCGTCTCAAAGCAGATCGAAGAAGACAGCGGACCGGTTATGGTGACTGTTCAATATCTTGTCTCGCCTGAGCACGGGCAAGGCATTTCAGACTGCGCTCAAAGGTGTCTCAGCGCAGCGTCGTCGAGACGGTGCTTATGCATGGGGCGTTTTTGAGGACGCGGCGCAACCGGGGCGATTTGTGGAAACGTTTCTCGTGGAGTCCTGGCTCGAACACCTACGGCAGCAAGAGCGCGTCACTCAGGCGGACCGTGAGCTCGAAGAACAACTACAAGCGATGTTGCGCAGCGAGCCGGAGGTCACACATCTGATCCGGGCTTCCTGAACGGCGCTCGAGCATTCACGCGGACAATGCGCTCGGCGTGGTCTGCACGGCTGGGTAGAGCGACAAGTTGGGTTCAGTAATTGCCGTCGCACACCAGCACGGTCATCACGACTT
>DATEOP010000127.1:0-3139 GCA_035274065.1 Burkholderiaceae bacterium | reverse complement strand
GCATGTGCGCTTGGCGGATCGAAAACACCATTAGTGCGCAGCGCGCTGAGCGCGATGGAGCGGATGGGCGATGTCAGCGTGAACGGCATCGCGGCAATCGTCGGTACCGGTAAACGCTCCGCTCCGGACCGCGCGGCCTTCATCAATGGCGTCGCCGCGAATGCGCTCGACTACGACGGCGGCGTTGTACTGCAGGGCCACTATGGCGGCACAGTGATTTTCGCGACACTCGCAATGGCAGAGCTGACGAAGTGCAGCGGACGCGAGTTCGTCGAAGCGGTGATCGCCGCGTACGAAGTCACGACGCGCATCGGCGAAGCGACAAGGCCGACGCCGGAGTATCGGCGCCAGGTCTCGGGTTACGGTCCGCATCAGGGCTTTGCTGCAGTCGTCGCTGCCGGGCGGTTGCTGAAGCTCGATGTAGAGCGCATGGTGCATGCGTTCGGTATCTACGGTACGTTCGCTCCGCTGCCGTCGTCGGCGCAATGGAACTGGCGCAATCGTCCGCTGACGTGGACGAAGGACATGGTCGCGTGGCCATCGGTGTCCGGCATCAATGCGGCACTGCTCGCCGAGTCAGGCTTCCTCGGTCCGCGGACAATCCTTGAAGGAGATCGCGGCTTCTGGCGAATGCAGGCATCGGATCGCTTCGACCCCGCAATGTTGCTCGAAGGCCTCGGAACGAAATTCAACATGCTGCGGCTGTACTTCAAGGCCTATCCAACCTGTCGCTGGAACCAGGCTGCGCTCGATGCCGTGCTGCAGATCATGGCTCGACGCGGCTGGGGCGAGCACGATGTCGCGGCGGTCCAGGTCGGCGTCGCGCGAGCACTTGTAGATCAGCAGTTCGAGGACTACGCGCCGCACAACCTCGTCGATGCGCAGTTCAGCCTGCCGTACGCGATTTCGATCGTCATGCACGGCGAGAAAGCAGGGCCGCATTGGTACGAGCCAGCGCTGTTCGACTCGCCGAAAGTTCGCGCGACGATGAAGAAGGTGACCGTGGTGCTCGATCCGGAGATCGAGCGGCTGTTCGTCGAGCGCCGCATGGCGGGCGCGAATGTCCAAGTGACCGGCACCGATGGGTCGGTCGAGGTCGCACGCGTCGATCATGCGCACGGGGACGCGGAGAATCCTTTGACCGATGATGAGCTGAACATGAAATATCGCGCGGCGGCGAAGGTCGCGTTGGATGACAGTGCAAGCGAGCAGCTGCTCGCGAAGATATGGCAGCTCGAGCACCTCGAGCACGTCGCCGACATTGCTGCGTTGGCCGCTGGAAAGGCAGCGGATCGCGCGTAGCGCACGTCTTGCTTTCCTATCCAACATGACGGGATCCTCCTGCAGCCAAGGCTGCTAAGTCGAAGAAAAGCGAGGTCGCCCAATTTGTTGCCGCCGTCAGCGCTCACCGATTCGACGAGCGGGTTACAGGTCGACCAAAGTCAGCGCGATTCGAGTAAGATTTCGTTGTGTTGCTGTGTGCGTCGGAGTGGAAACAGCCTACCGAGGTTGAGGTCGCGAGTTTCGGACTTGTCCGCTCCAAGTTTTGTGAGAGGGAAGCCGGTGCGCTTCCCTTTTTTGATTTGAGATCATGGCGGGGTGGCAGAGTGGCCATGCAGCGGACTGCAAATCCGTGTACGCCGGTTCGATTCCGACCCCCGCCTCCAGCGCAGCACCGCCCGCGAACTTCTGCTCGATGAATTCAATGCCTTCTCGCGCATTCGGTCGGATCGCGGCGCTTGCATTGTTGATCGGCGCACCTGCTAGCTGGGGTGCCGAGCCACCCGACGGAAAGGCGCTGGCTACCGAGTTGTTCACGTATTTAGGATTGGATCAAACGAGACGCGGCCAATTGGAAAGCGGCGAAGTCGTGCACAACGGCCTTTCGAAGGCCGAGCGTCTTCCCGACGAAATCGTCGCGGCCGGCGCGATGCTGATCGTAAAGGCCCCGCAAGCTGCAGTCGTAATTGATGCCTTCCTCCACTCCGAAACCTTTCAGCGCATCTTTCAGGTTCGCCGTCAAGCAGTGCAGGGAGGAGCTGCTGAGCTCGCTGCCTTCATTACGTTACCAATCCCTGAGCCCAGCCGGCTGCGGGACATCGTCAACGCGCCTGCCCGCTATATGAATCTGAGCAAGAGCGAAGCTGAGACGCTGAAGTCGCTGAATACGATCACTGACGATTTGCAGACCCGGTTCCGTGCTGCCCTTGCGCAGATTCTGATTGCACGTCTGAATGCGTATGCAAGCCACGGTCTCGCGGGAGTGCAGCCTTATGTGCGCGACAACGGCAGCGTGCTGAATCCAGCCTCAGAGCTCAGCAACGCAATTCGCAGCCTGGCGTTTCTTGCGGACGAATTTCCTGGTTTCATCGATACGCTCGGCAGGCCGTCAGGCGCAGCGAGTTCGGCGCCGGTGCGAAATTACTTCTGGATGGAGCGCCGGGTTGATAAGGAAAATGTTCTGGCGTTGTCTGTCGAGGAGCGACAAAGACAGGCGAAGGCAGCCGTTGGTGCAGACGTGCACTTTTACGCGTCCCGCGACTACAACAGCATGCTCACGCTAGTGGGTGTCGTGCCGTACGGCGAAGACTGGATGGTCTTCGCGATTAACCACACTTTCACAGACCAGGTTACCGGTTTCGGGTCCGGCGTTAGGCGCGCCGTTGGTCGCGACCTCGTCGCCACCGAGCTTGGCAAGCAGCTTGCGGAAACGCGCCGCCGGCTGACGGGCCTCCCGGCGCAACGATAGACGTCGCGCGTCGGCGCCGAAGTGTTCGTAAGTTTCAGGTGGGCGTGTTACCCGCGCCAAGATCCCAGTACAGCCCGGTCATCACTGCAAGCGCTTCGCGCAGCACCTCCGGCGGCAAATGTTCATTAGGCGCATGTTGCGAGCAGCCCGGATACGAATGCGGCACCCATACGGTGCGCAATCCGAGCACGTCGGTGAAGATGTCGTTCGGCAGCGAACCGCCGAGGTTCGGTAGTAGGGCTGGCTTCTTGCCGCTAGTGCGCGCGATCGACTCTAGCGCCCATTGCACCCACGGATCATCGGGATCGATCCGCGTCGCGTGAAACATCTCTTCGCGCGTTGCCTCGATCTTCACCATCGAAAATCCAAGTCGGTCGAGATGACGTCGCA
>DATEOP010000126.1:0-2288 GCA_035274065.1 Burkholderiaceae bacterium | reverse complement strand
TGCCGCCCTGGTACATAAGCGGATCTGTCCAAAACGACGGTGGCATTTCGGCACCGCGCGCCTTGCGCACGAGCTCGATGTGGTTGACATACGAGGAGCCGTCGGCCCATTGGTACGCGCGCGGCAGCGGCGCCATCGCGTCCTTCGGGTTAAACGCGAACGCGTGGCGGGCGTGGCCGTCGCTTAGTGCTTGATAGAGATCTTCAAGTTGCGGCGCGAAGAAATCCCAATCGTCGAGCACGGCTTGTAGCCGCGATGTGACCGCGGTCGCGTGCGTGGCCAACGTCAGGTCGCGCGAAACGACGACCAGCTGTCCGTCACGCGAGCCGTCCGTCAGTGTGGCCAGCTTCATCGAGCGATTGGGCGCGGCATATCCACGGTATCTTAGCGTTCGCAAATCAGTGTTCATGCACGGCACGCTTTCGCGGCGAACGAGTCAAATTTGACCATGTCGACCGGCATTTCCGTCCCCAGGTGGCGAGGCCCGTCTTTAGGGCGGGCCGCGTCGGTATTCGCGCTGGTTCTGCTGCTGCACGTCTGGGCGCTGTACGTTTTCTCACGCGGGCTGTCTGCGGTTGTACCCGCAGACGTCACTCAGACCACTTTGTCGGTGTCGCTGCTGGCGCCACCGCCGGCTCCAGCTCCGAGCGTGCAGGCGCCGAAGCCTGCGCCGCGGCCGCGCGCACGCAATGCGCCCACGATGACAGCGCCGATCGAGCTCGCTCCGGTGGTCATCCCGCCACCGATCGAGCCGCTGCCGGAATCACCGCCTGCGCCGCCGATGGTTGCGGCCGATCCGCCTGCTTCAGCGTCGGCTGAACAGCCATCGAACTTACCGCTCGGTGCACAGGCGCTGCCCACCAAGGGCCGCATTGTTTATCGAACGTCGTATACGCGGTTGGCGGGCATCACTGCGTTGACATACGTCGACTGGTCGATCGATCCCGACAAAGCAACTTATGAGCTCTGGCTGCGCACGGTGGATCCGACGGGGCTGCTGGATCTGCGCTCAACCGGCACGCTGAAATCGTTCGGTATTGCGCCGGACAACTACGTCGAGAAAATAGAGGTTGCTAACCGCGAGTTGCGTGCCGACTTCGATTGGAAAGTGAGCGCGGTCAGCTTTGTCGGACGCGGTGCCGGTCAGCCAACGACGTTTGCTGAGGGCACTCAGGACCCGCTGTCGCTGCAGTTTCATCTGCCGCTGCTAGCGCAGGCGTACCCGTGGCGCTTTTCGCCGGGATCGGAAGTAACGTTCGCGGTCGCACGGCGCAATGTTGAGAACTACTCGTTCGTCGTCGAGGGCTTCGAAACGACGCGCATCGACGGCACCGACGTGATGACACTGAAGATCGATCGCAAGCGGGGTCCGCATGCAAATCGCCGCGTCGAAATCTGGATGGCACCCGAGTTCCAATGGTTGCCGGTACGGCTGCGGTTTACCGATTCCAACGACGAAGTTTGGGACAGCGTGTTGTCGCAGCTGCCGAGTGATCCGCCACCGCCGGATCGGATAGTGCAGGAGCCGGTGAAGCCGTAGGAAAAGCGCCCCCGTACGCGACCACTTTCGCGTCACACGTGCACTCGCTTCGATTAGATACACGGCGCCGGAGCCAGCCCGTCGCCGCGCATAGGTCATGTCTGCGCGCGCTGCGCTTCGACCTCACCGTCACGCGGCGCGCGGGGCGATAGCGATCACCTGCGCTTTGACCGGACCTCGCAGCCGCGCGAGCAAATCGTCCCACTTGATGCGGGCCACTTTCAGGTTACCTTCCTTGATGGGGCCGTAGCCTCGAATGTCGTCCGGAATGCTGGCGAGTTGGGTCGCGACCTCTTGATTGTCTGCCGACAAGCGCGACAGAATTTCTTCAATGGTTGCTTCGTACTCGCCGATCAGGGCGCGTTCAGTGCGCCGCTCGGCGGTGTAGCCAAATACATCGAACGCCGAGCCGCGAAGGAACTTGAGTTTGGCTAGTGCTGACAGTGCCGTCATCATCCAAGGGCCGAATCGCTTCTTCGCGATTTTTCCGCTGACCGGATCAGGCTTCGCAAAGACCGGCGGCGCCATATAGAAGTTCAATGTGTAGTCGCCGTCGAACTGCGCGGCGATCTTGGCGCGAAACGCTGGGTCGGAGTGCAGCCGGCCCACTTCGTATTCGTCCTTGTATGCAAGCAGCTTGAAGTAGTAGCGTGCAACCGCCTCGGTGACACGCGTTGACTGCAGACGGTCCGACTCGACCTTGCGTACACGCTCGACCAGGTCGGCGTAGCGCTGAGCATATGCAGCG
>DATEOP010000125.1:0-3539 GCA_035274065.1 Burkholderiaceae bacterium | reverse complement strand
GCCAACCGAGAAAGAGCGAAGAGTGAAGATGGACCAGGACATGGCTTGGTCCAACATCCAGCGCATTACCGGTCAGCAGGCGGCCATAGTATTGCGGCCAAAACCCCACCACTGCCATCGCGACCATCAGCACTGGCAGCGTCAGATAGAAATACGATCGACGTCCGCCTGTCGCATTGACCGTGGACCAAGTGCTCATGCGTCGCTACTCGCGTGGCCGCTTCGGAATATTGTCGATATCGCCCGTCCACCCCAACGCCGAGTCGCACCATTTCTGCATCGTTGGAACAAGCTCGCGTCGCTGAGCGATGCCTCCGACCCTGAGCCCGTATGTCTTCGGATTCTCCACGGCGTGCGCATAGAGTGGCGATCCGCAGCGTGGGCAAAAGGCCTGTGCACGCTTTGCTCCGCTGTCGCCCGTCTTGATATAGACCTTCGGCGATCCGCTTCGTAGCTCGAAGTCTTCGATCAGCGTCGGCACCGTAACCCGAAATGCAGTACCGGTGAACTCCTGACAGTCAGTGCAATGACATATCGACACGTGCTTCGGATCGACGATCGCTTCGTAGGTGATGTCGCCGCAGTAGCACGCACCCTGAACCTTCATCAGCGTGCCCCCTTCGTTGCGATCAACTTCCGAATCTGCACAACAGCTGCATCGATCTTCATCTCGAGTCCTTTCTTTCCATAGGCCACGCTAGCGCGCACGGGGTTGCCGCTCACCCCGGTCACATTTCGGTCGCCGCCCGGAGCGAGCTTGTCAGTGCGGATTCCATTCTGGTTCACTACCATCAACTGCGACGTGTCGACGATGCCCGCATGACCACCGATGTCGTCGCGTTTCTCGCCCTGGCCTTGCAACCATTCGCGAAATGGACTTTCCTTGTAGTAGTCCGGCACAAAGTGCACACGCACGCCGGTCTGCAGCCATTGCTTGTTCAGCGAATTCGCGACCGATTGCAAGCCTTTCTGGTTCTCACCACTATCGCCGATCAGCACGATGTCCTTGAAGCCGTTCGCTTTGAAACTCCGCGCGGCGTATTCGGTCACTTTCATGAAGACCTCGTCCGGCAATGAAATCGTGCCCGGGTACCGCATGTGGCCACTCGGAGGGTCGATGTTGCCTTCCGGTACATAAGCGAGCACCGGCGCGACGAGGGCGTTACCGAGTCGGCGCGCAATCTGCTCGGCCGCATGCTTGACGATGAAGTTATGTTTACCCAGCACCATGTGTGGGCCGTTTTGCTCCGTGCCTCCAGTTGGAAAGATGATCGTGGTTTTCCCGGCGTTGATTGCGTCTCGCACCTCGGTCCACGTCAGCTCTTCGACGAATACGCTGTTCGGACCTTCCGCAGCAATCGCAGACGAAGCCAGCAGACACAAAACTGTGCAGAGCACCCAGCGGTTCATATCGATCTCTCTTCGCGCGCCAGCGCGGAACCTATCATTACAAGGATGACTCGCGTAGTAAATCTTGTGCGTGTGGCCGCGCTGCTGTGCGTAATGATCTGCTTCAACGTACGCGCCGCCGATGATTGCAATGCTCGACAGGCGGCCGGCTACCGGGTGCTCACGATGGACAACGGCCGCAAAGTCGCAGTCTGGTATCCGGCGGCGGCGAGCGAACAGCCGATGGCGTACTCGCGCTCAACGGGCGGCTTCATGGGCAGCGTGGCGCAGGACGCACCGCCAGCCGCGTGTCCGCGCGTGCCGCTCGTGCTGTTTTCGCACGGACTCGGTGGATGTGCATTGCAGACGCTGTTTCTCACCGAGGAGCTGGCGCGACACGGCTACGTCGTCGCTGCACCCGATCACAAGGATGCCGTCTGTGCGATCGGCAGCGACGAGCACAACTTTGCCAACATGCGCACCGACCAATCGTTCCTCGAGCCGGATCGCTGGAGCCAGCGCAGCCACAGAGATCGACTCCTCGACTTGCGAACCGTCATCGACCTGATCGCGAACGATCCACAGCTCGGCCCCGCCGCGGATGTGCGAAGCATCGGCATCATCGGTCACTCGCTCGGCGGCTACACGGCGATCGGCATGGCGGGCGGATGGCCATCGTGGAAGCATGCGGATGTCAGGGCAGTGCTCGCACTTTCGCCGTACGTGTTGCCTTTCATCAAGCAGGGAACGCTCGCGCGGCTCGACGTGCCGGTCATGTATCAAGGCGCTCAATTCGACTGGGGCATCACCACCAGCCTTGAAGGCACGCAAGGCGCCTATGCCTTGACGTCAGCGCCGAAGTATTTCGTGAAACTGAAGGGCGGCACGCATCTCGAGTGGGTCAACCTGCTGTGCTCGGGCCAACCCAATGTCGTCGCGTGCCTGAAGGCAAGACCCAATGCTTATCTGATCGATCGCTACGGAATCGAATTCCTCGATCGACACCTGAAGAACAAGCCTTCCGCGTTGCTCAGCGGAAGGGGCACGGGCCTGGACGTTTATCGGTTTGAGTTGCCGTAGGCCGCTATCGCCGCGATGGAGTGCACGCAACCGACGACACGACCGGTGCCGAAAGACCCCCCTTTGGATCCTGCGGGAAGTATTGAATCGTGATCGCTTGCGGCGCGAGCACTACGCGTTCCACGAGTTGTCCGTCTTGATCAGCCACCTCGATGCGATCCACCAGGACCTGACCGAGGGTTGCAATGAAGAAGTCGCGCTGTCCCTCTCCTGCTTTGCGCATCGTGACAATAACGCTCGGAATCAATTGATTGGCTGCAGCCCGGCTGATCAGCAGCGGACTGGACCGATCGATGCGCTTATTGGCCACCGCGCGTGAGCAATTGGCGGTGCCGAACGACTGCGAGTAGCCGGTCAGCTCGATCCAGTTTCTCTTGTCGTCAAGCGTCGCCTCGCCCGGAATGCCGTCGATGAACATGAAGGTCAATAACTGAGCGCTTGCCACCGGTGCGGCAGCGAGCAGGCCAAGGCCGACCAACGCGACGGCCAGCCGTCCAACGACTGAAGACAAGTTAGCTTTCATGATTTCCCTCTCCCAAAAGGAGCGGGCAAGCTACACGGTTTTCTCGACATCGACAATTACCTTGAGTCGAGAAATGCTCTGATATCCGCGAGCTGCACGCTCGGTAGTGACAGTGCGCCGCGAGTCCTACATCGCCCGATAGTGCCAAATGACGAGGGCGCTGTCGGTAACCTGCGATGCCGGATGGCAGATCCATTCCATCCGAGTGAATATCGGCAGCATTCCAACAGGGGCGCTCATGAGCATGAAGCAGTTTTCCGGCAAATGGTGGACGCTGATCAGGGAAACCGTTGCGGCGTGGATCGACGATTACGCGCCCAGCATGGGCGCGGCACTTTCGTACTACACCGTTTTCTCGCTGGCACCGATGCTGTTGATCGTCATCTCGGTTGCCGGCCTGGTCTTCGGAGACGAAGCAGCACGAGGCGAGATCTTCAATCAGCTCCGCGGCCTGATGGGGACCGATGCCGCGAAGACCATCGAGGATCTGCTGACAAGCGTCAGCGAACCCAGGGAGGGAGTCGCCGCAACCACTATCGGCATCGTT
>DATEOP010000124.1:0-2162 GCA_035274065.1 Burkholderiaceae bacterium | reverse complement strand
AATAGTAGTTACCAACCAGTGAAGCTACTTCGATCAGAAGAATGACCACGAAAATGCGAACCAGACTTTGCAGTTCGGTGCTCGTTCGCAGACGCGCGTGCGCTCGATCGTAATAAACCGACGCGATAGGAATCAACGCGACGGCGAGGCCGAACAGGAAGACCTTCAGCGCAAAGATCATCGACACCGCCGGATTGAAGACGTTTCCGAACGTGCGCGTGTAACCCGCGAGCGCGCCGGCCGTGAACCCGTAAACCGATACGTAAGCCAGCACGGCAGTCACGACGCAACTGAGACCGGCAAGCATCAATGTGGAAAACATCGCCGACACCACCCGCGGCAGCACTTCGCGCTGCAGCGGATCCACACCCTGCTGCGCAAGCGCTTCAAATTCGCCACGGCGCCGCAAGTCGGCTATCTCCGCCGCGTTGGGTAGAGCGCACCGCAGCGCTGCAAATACCGCTGCCGTCAGCGGAATCAGCTCGAGCACCAATACGCGCACGACCATTTCGAGCGCATATTGCGACAGGCCGTAGCTCACTGCCGTCACAACAACGATGCGAATGATGACAACGCTGATCAACGATGACAGCACGACGAACCACAGCAGGATCGGCGCGGTGTCTTCGTACACGTGGCGCGCCAGCGCCGATCGATTCGATCCTGAATAGCTCGATGGCGAAAACGCCAGTACGAGGATCAGTGCACCAAAATGAATGATCCGCCACCACCCCGCGAGCCACGTCAAAGTCGCGCGGCCCGCGTTCGGGAGCGGACTATGGGACGAAAGTAGCGAAGTCATGGCGAGATCATAGGACGCGCGCAGACTGCAAGTGTCAAGGCTTCGCTACCTTGGCCTACTCGGTCCAACGGGTCGTCGTCACCTCAAGCCGGCGCGTTGATTCGCACATGAGGAAGACCCGGGCTCGCTGCGCTCCCAGCGACCGTGAGCACCTCGTCGTACGGCGACAAATATTCAATGACGGTTTTGAATAACTCCCTTAGCCGATCGAGATCGTCGCGCGCCGAACCGGTAGACGACTCTATTTCTATCTTGAGCAGCGGCAACTCCCCGTCCTTCGGAATCGGAAGTACACCGCGAAGATCAACGAGCGGCCACGCTTTCGCCCATCGCGCGCCGAATGCAGCATGCATAACCTTCTCTACGGCGTCCGCGTCCCGAATATCTATCGGCGTGCCTTTAAAGAGGTACTCGATCTTTGTCACGTAAGCCGGACCAAGGCCAAGGTTCTTGGCGACTACCGTAGTCGTGTGGCGACCGCTTGTGTCCGTTGCTGAGTCCAGCCAGATGACCAATCGCGGCCGAACCGAAAGCCGATTGTGCTCACGCCCGACACGGATCTGCCAAAACGTAAATGCAACAGCGACGATCGCTACGATGGCTGTTGCGTGAGCGTCAGCCCACGTCAATGCACATCCCAGTGTGCCGCAAAGAGCGCTACAAGAGTTCATCGGCCGCCTCGGATGAAAGATGCGGCACTTTACCGCTGCTAAGGCCCGCGCCGACAGTAGTATCAATTAACGCTGGACTAACCTTCAACTTCAGTGAAGCTGCGGTCAATAGCCATGCGATTTAGGATCAACTCATCGCGTTCTCTTGCTTGTGCCGACTCGGCGTGCCATCGCCTGCATTGACTTCATCATCGACGATGAGATTATTGGCGGCCGTGGAGAGTTCATCGACGCGCCCGCCCGCCGTCCTGATTGGTTCGAAACTTCCTCGCCTGCTCAGATAAGACGCCGTGGCAATGGCACCGACAGCAACACCCAGTAGAAATCGGATCATGGTTTTCTCCCTCGTTGCGCAGCATCGGTCGGCAAGCGCTGTACCTTCAATCGATCGGCCTTATCAGTGCGGCGCCAACCTTGGACCATCCAAATCGCCAGGCCAGCCATCAGCGCGACGTCTGCGACATTGAAGATCCCGGTTCGCAGCGGACCCAATCCGATGTTGATGAAATCGACTACGTAGCCGTCATTGACGTAGCGATCGATCAGATTGCTCGTGCCGCCGGCAATCATCAGCGCAAGTGCAAGCGTCGACAACGCATGAGATTGCGAACGCAGCACCGCATAAAGCGCGAGGCAGATCAGCAACGCAGCAATACCGACGCGCAGTACCGCATCGCGCCAGTGCTTCG
>DATEOP010000123.1:0-2239 GCA_035274065.1 Burkholderiaceae bacterium | reverse complement strand
GCTGCGGGCCCGCTTCCGACGTTGCTCTGGATTCACGGCGGCCCGATCGGCATGACGGCCGATGCGTGGCATTGGCGCTGGAACCCGTTGCTCGCAGTCGCGCAGGGTTACACGGTGGTGCAACCGAATCCGCGCGGCTCGACCGGCTTCGGCCAGCAGTTCGTACAAGGCATCTGGGGCAATGTATGGGGCGACCAGTGCTACAAGGATTTAATGGCCGTGACCGACGCGGTTGCCGCGCGCGCAGACGTCGATCCGAAGCGCATGATGGCGATGGGTGGCAGCTTCGGCGGCTACATGACCAACTGGATCGGCACGCAGACACAACGGTTCAAATGTCTGATCACGCATGCGTGCGTAACAACGATGGCGCAATTCACCGGCACTACGGACCACCCTGCCTGGTGGTACCTAGAAATGGGGGGCGAAGATCCATACGCCGATCCCGCCGCGTATGACAGATACGCACCAATCCGCCATATCAAGCAATGGAAAACGCCGACGCTGATTATTCACGGCGAGAAGGATTACCGCTGTCCTATCGGCGAAGGGTTGAATCTGTTCGAAGCACTGCAGTACCACGGCGTGCCATCGGAGTTACTGGTGTTTCCCGATGAAAACCACTGGATCCTGAAGCCCCGCAATATCGTTGCGTGGTACGACACGGTGTTGGGCTTTATCAAGCGCCACCTGGGCCCGAGTGAGCGCTGAATTTATCGATACTCAAAGCGTTCGGGAGTATCTGCTCGAGCTGCAACAACGCATCGTTGACGTATTTGAACGGCTCGACGGCAAGCGATTCGGCCACGATGTTTGGGAAAAGCCCGCCGACGCGCAGCTCGGTGGCGGCGGACTCACTCGCATCATCGAAGGTGGCAACCTGCTCGAGCGCGGCGGGGTCGGCTTTTCCCATGTCGTCGGCAAGACGCTGCCGCCATCGGCCAGCGCGCAGCGGCCCGAGCTGGAGGGACGGCGCTTCGAGGCGCTTGGTGTCTCCCTCGTCTTCCATCCACGTAACCCGTATGTACCCACGGTGCATATGAACGTGCGGTTCTTCATCGCAAAGGCAACGGATCAGCAGGACATTTTCTGGTTCGGCGGCGGCACCGATCTGACGCCGTATTACGGCTACGAGGAGGACGCGCATCACTTCCACGTGACGTGCAAGCAGGCTCTGCAGCCATTTGGCGCCGACAAATATCCGCGTTTCAAGAAGTGGTGCGACGAATATTTTTACCTGAAGCATCGCGACGAGCCGCGCGGCATCGGCGGCGTGTTCTTCGACGATTTTCACGAGCCTGGATTCACGCAGAGCTTCGCTATGCAGCGTGCGGTCGGCGACGCGTTCCTAGAGGCTTACCTACCGATCGTCGAGCGCCGGCGCGATACTCCGTACGGCGATCGCGAGCGCGATTTCCAAGCGTACCGCCGCGGACGCTACGTCGAATTCAATCTGGTCTTCGATCGCGGCACTTTATTCGGCCTCCAGTCGGGGGGTCGTACCGAATCGATTCTGATGTCGCTGCCTCCGGTCGTGCATTGGAAATATGACTGGCAGCCGGACGCTGGAACGCCCGAAGCCAGGCTGTATTCGGACTTCCTTCGTCCGCGCGAATGGGCATAACGCATGGAGCCTGTCGGATTGCTCGGAGGAAGCTTCGATCCGATTCATAACGGCCACTTGCAGCTCGCCCGCGACGCTCTGAAGCATTTGCCGCTTGCCGAGGTGCGTTTCCTTCCCGCCGCGCAGCCTTGGCAGAAAGGCGTAATCACCGCAGCGGAGCACCGTGCGCACATGGTGCAACTGGCGATCGCGGGCGACTCACGCTTTGCGCTCGACATGCGCGAGATTGAGCGTGGTGGAATAACGTACACGATCGATACCTTGCGGGCAGTGCGTTCTCAACTGCCCCGAAGCCCGCTCGTACTGATCATGGGTTCCGATCAGTTCGGGCGTCTGAATACCTGGCACGACTGGGCGCAAGTCGTCGAGCTGGCACACATCGCAGTTGCAGCCCGTGCTGGCGCGCAACCGCAATCGAGCGAAACGATGCAGACAATGCTCGCGAGGAAACGCAACGACGCCGCATCGCTTACGTCTGAACTCAGCGGCAACATTGTCGAATTTGAAATGACGCCGGTCAACGTGTCGGCGACCGAGGTTCGGCGTTTGCTCCGTCAGCCAGACTCAACCGAAAGGGCGCAGCGCCTGTCCGCGATGGTCCCTGACGCTGTGCTC
>DATEOP010000122.1:0-2955 GCA_035274065.1 Burkholderiaceae bacterium | reverse complement strand
GCGAGCGCGACGTCCTGCACGATCAACACCAGGCCGAAAGTCGCGAGCAGCTGAAAAATTTCAGGCGATGCGTACAAGCGTCGAAGCAACACCACTTCAATCAGGGCGCCGACCACCGCGACTACGAGCGCCGCCAACAACAGGCCACAAAAAAAATTGCTCGCAGTCGGTTCCCAACGCGTTGTGATCGTGTAGGCGAGATACGCACCCAGCATGTACAGCGACCCATGCGCGAAGTTAACGACTCGCGTTACGCCGAAGATCAGCGTCAGGCCGGCGCTGACAAGAAAGAGAGTCGAGCCGTATGAGAGCCCGGCGATCAGCTGGCCGAATATGAGATCCATGATGAACGGCGACTGGCCAGCAATGTCGTGGCTAAAGGTGACGACTGATCATAGGCGGAGCCCGCCGGCGTGCCGGCATGGCCGGTTCGCCGTGCGTTACTTCTGAGCTTCGACAGGACGTTGCTTCGCCGCTTCGGAGGGCGCAGGAAGATACTTAGCGCCGTCGGCGTAGCGCCAATCGACCATTACGCCCTTACCGTCGCGTACATCGAGCTTGCCGACGTAAGCACCCATCGTCGACTGATGATCGGCCGCGCGGAATTGTGCCGGACCAAAAGGCGTCGACCATTGCAGACCTCGCAGTGCGCCGATCAATTTTTCGGTATCGACCGATTTCGCTTTACGGATCGCTTCGAAGATAGCGGTGAATGTCGCGTAGCCGACCACCGAACCGAGTCGTGGATAGTCGTTGTATCGCTTGTGGTACGCGTTGAAAAACTTTGCGTGTTCCGGGGTTGAAATCTGACTCCATGGATAGCCGGTCACGATCCATCCCTTCGGTGTCTCGTCCTTGAGCACATCAAGGTATTCGGGTTCCCCCGAAAGCAGACTCACGACCGGCACGCGCGGAAAGAGCCCGCGCAAATTGCCTTCGCGTACCAGTCGCGGCAAATCAGCCCCGAACGTGACGTTGAACACCGCATCGGGCCGCGACGCGATGATCGCCTGCACGGTTGTTGCCGCTTCGAGTTTCCCAAGCGCGGGCCATTGCTCGGCAACGAATTCGACATCGGCGCGCTTTGCCTTTAGCAGCTGCTTGAAGTTGGCGACTGCCGACTGACCATACTCATAGTTCGGCGCGATGATCGCCCAGCGCTTGGCAGGCATCTTCGCGGCCTCTTCGACCAGCATCGCCGATTGCATATAGGTGCTCGGGCGCAGCCGAAACGTGTAGCGATTGCCCTTCTCCCATACCAAAGCGTCGGTCAGCGGCTCGGCGGCAACAAAAACAATGCGATTACGCAACGCAAAATCCGCCACGGCGAGACCGACGTTTGACAGGAACGTACCCGTGATCAACGCGACCTTTTCGTTCGTCGTGAGTTCGGTGGCGAGCCTTATTGCATCTTCAGGCTTGCCCGCATCGTCACGTGATATCACTTCGATGCGCCGCCCGAGTAGTCCGCCAGCGGCATTTGCCTCATCTACAGCGAGCTGCCAGCCCATCCTGTAAGGCAATGTGAACTGCGGAATCGTCGAGTAACTGTTGATTTCGCCGATCCGAATCGATGTGGACTGACCGCGCGCACGTAACGGCAATGTGGAGGCGGCGCCGGTGACGGCGGAGGCAATAACAACTTGGCGGCGGGTCGTCATGGCGACGTTCTCTTTACGTATCGATCGAAATTGCGACGCTAGAATAGCGGTTTGCGCCATGCAACGTTGCAGTGGAGAAGTGGATGACGCACGTCGTCGTCGAAACATGCATTAAATGTAAATACACCGACTGCGTCGATGTTTGTCCGGTGGATTGCTTTCGCGAGGGGCCGAATATGCTGTCGATCGACCCGGACGAATGCATCGACTGCGCGGTATGCATCCCCGAGTGCCCCGTTAACGCAATCTATGCGGAAGAAGATGTCCCCGAGGATCAACGCGACTTCATACCGCTGAACGTCGAGCTCTCGAAGGTATGGCCGTCGATTACGCGAATGAAGCCGCATCCGCCCGACGCTGACGATTGGAAGGACATTCGCGAAAAGCGCCACCTGTTGGAGCGCTGATCGCTCAATTTTTTTCTAACCTGGAAGGCCTCAGTGCTCTACGACCTGCATGAGTTGCAGCGCCGCTTCTGGAACCCATTTTCCGTATGGGCGCAGGCGACGTCGCAGATGTTTTCCAGTCCGTATAGTCCATTTGCCTATACGCCCGTATCACGCCGGCTAGCGGCCGGGTACGACCTGTTGCACCGACTCGGCAAGCAGTATGAGAAGCCGGAGTTTCGACTGACCTCGACCGACATCGACGGTTCTCAAGTGCCCGTCGTCGAGGAAGTGTTGATCGAAAAGCCGTTTTGTCGATTGCTGCACTTCAGGCGTGAGTTTGGCTCGAAATCCGGTGCCAAGACGGGCAAGCGCAGCGATCCCACAGTACTGATCGTGGCGCCGTTGTCGGGGCATCACGCGACTTTGCTGCGCGACACGGTTCGCACGCTGCTACCGAATCACGATGTGTACATCACTGACTGGATCAATGCGCGAATGGTCCCGATCGCAGAAGGGCCGTTTCACCTTGACGACTACGTCGACTATGTGATCGAGTTCATTCGGTGCCTCGGTCCCGATTTGCATGTCATTTCGGTGTGTCAGCCCACGGTGCCGGTCTTGGCAGCGGTTTCGTTGATGGCAAGCAACAAAGATCCCAAGCTGCCGAAAACAATGACGATGATGGGCGGACCAATTGACCCGCGCCGCAACCCGACGCAGGTCAACGCACTGGCGATGCGCAAGAGCCAGCACTGGTTTGAAAATCATGTCATCTTTAAAGTCCCTGCGGCGTACCCAGGCTACCTCCGGAGTGTTTATCCCGGCTTTCTGCAGCACGCCGGCTTCGTGGCGATGAATCCGGATCGACACGTGAAATCGCACTGGGATTACTACCTGGACCTGGT
>DATEOP010000121.1:0-3012 GCA_035274065.1 Burkholderiaceae bacterium | reverse complement strand
ACTGAGCCAGGCGCTGAACGATGTTTCTTGGGTGCAAGAGAACCTGCCGGAGGAAGTCGCGCTGAAGCGAACCGCGTTTGCCGAATTCGATCGGCTTGCACCGTCTGACGCGATACTCGCCAGTAGCACTTCGGCGATCGTTGCCTCGCAGTTCACTGCGGATCTTGCAGGGCGCGCACGTTGTCTCGTTGCACACCCGGTCAATCCACCGCATCTGGTACCGGTCGTCGAGTTGTGTGGTGCGCCTTGGACGAGTGAGGTCACGCTGAATCGCGCGCATGCAATGATGCAATCGCTGGGTCAGGTGCCAGTGCTCGTGAAGCGGGAAGTCGAAGGATTTGTATTGAACCGGCTGCAGGGAGCGCTGCTGACAGAAGCGATGCGGCTGGTCGCAGATGGTGTCGTTTCGCCAGACGATCTCGACAAGACGATGCGCGATGGCCTCGGTATGCGCTGGTCATTTATGGGTCCATTCGAAACGATCGAGCTCAACGCGCCTGGAGGCGTTTCGGACTATTGCGCGCGCTACAGTGGTTTTTACCGCCGCCTCGCGGCCGATCCAGCGCCAGCCACTGTGTGGGAAAAGCAAAGTGCAGCGCGTGTGACGCAGGCGATAGGCAAGCCGTTGACCGACGCGCAACGCGATCAGCGCACGGCGTGGCGCGATCGTCGCTTGCTTGCCCTGCGACGGCACAAGCTGGACAGCGAAGCTAAGAGCTAATCGAACAGGAGACGTAATGGCGGCATCGGGCAAGGCATCACGCAAAGTCATCATCACATGCGCCGTTACCGGCGCTATTCATACGCCTTCGATGTCACCGCATTTACCCATTACACCGAAGGAGATCGCTGACGCTGCGGTAGCCGCTGCTGAAGCCGGTGCGGCCATTGTTCATCTGCATGCGCGCGATCCGGTCGATGGCCGGCCGACGCAGGATCCGAAATACTTCCTCGAGTTCGCGCCCGAAATCGCTCGCCGCTCGGACGTCGTCATCAACTTCACGACGGGCGGCGCGCCGACAATGCTGGTTGAAGAACGATTACAACCGGCGCTGCAGTTGAAGCCCGAAGTCGCGTCGCTAAACATGGGTTCGATGAACTTTGGGCTGTACCCAATGCTGGCCCGGTTCAAAGATTTCAAATTCGACTGGGAGCGTCCGTATCTCGAAGGCTCGTTCGATCGCGTGTTCAAAAATACGTTTCGCGACATCGAATACATTCTGACGTCGTGTGCGGACAATGCGACGCGCTTTGAGATCGAGTGCTACGACATCGGGCATCTGTACACGGCCAAACACTTCTTCGATCGCGGTACGGTGAAGGCGCCCCTTTTCATTCAAAGCGTATTTGGCATACTGGGTGGCATCGGTCCACATCCTGACGATGTCGCGCATATGAAGCGCACGGCAGACCGCTTGTTCGGCGATCAGTACCGCTGGAGCGTGTTAGGTGCAGGGCGCAATCAGCTACCGATTGCTGCGATGTCGGCAGCGATGGGCGGCAACGTACGTGTCGGCCTCGAAGACAGCTTGTGGCTTGGGCCCGGCAAGCTCGCCGAATCGAATGCGGCACAGGTGCGTGCGGTGCGCCAGATCATCGAAGGCTTGGGGCTCGATATTGCGACGCCGGATGATGCACGCCAGATACTGGCTCTGAAAGGCAAGGCGGCCGTCGGTTTTTGATTCAGCTGCTTTGTTCCAGCGCCTGTTCCAAATCCCACAGGATGTCGTCAATCGACTCGATTCCGATTGATAAGCGAACCATCTCGGGCAGCACACCGGCAGCGCGTTGCTCTTCTTCGGACAGTTGACGATGCGTCGTAGAGGCGGGGTGAATCACAAGTGATTTCGCATCGCCGATGTTCGCGAGATGCGATAAGAACTGCAAGCCGTCGATAAATTTTTCACCGGCCGCGGCCCCGCCCTTGATTCCAAATGTCATCACGCTTGACGCGCCGGGTTCGCCGTCGACAAGTCGCAGATACTTCTTGGCAAGCATGTAATAGGGGCTCGACTTCAATCCTGGCCAGTTGACCCATTGGACGCGCTGATGCGCTTTTAGGAATTCTGCAACTCGCCGCGCGTTCTGAACATGACGTTCCATGCGCACATGCAGCGTCTCGAGTCCCTGCAGCAGCAACCACGCCGACAACGGCGCAAGCGAGGAGCCGTGCACGCGCAGCACTTCCATGCGCGCCTTCATCGTGTACGCGAAGTCCCCGAACGTTTCCCAGAACTTGACGCCGTGATATCCCTTTGAAGGCGCAACCATGTCGGGGAACTTGCCGTTCCCCCAGTCGAACTTTCCGCTTTCGACTAATACACCGCCGATCGTCGTGCCGTGGCCGCCGATGTACTTGGTCGCCGAGTGCACGACGATGTCGGCGCCCCAGTCGAAAGGCTGGCACAGATAGGGCGACGTCATCGTGTTGTCGATCATCAGCGGAATCTGTGCCTCGTGTGCGATCGCGGCCACCGGCTCGATGTCCAGCACGTTGATTTTCGGGTTGCCCAGCGTCTCTGCATAAACGAGCCTCGTATTCGGCTGCAGCGCGCGCTGAAAATTTGTAGGGTCATCAGGATCGACAAGCGTCGATTGAATTCCCATTTTCGGCAGCGTCACCGAGAACTGGGCGTAGGTACCGCCGTAGAGGAGGCTCGACGCGACGATGTGTTCGCCAGGCTGAACGATCGCCAGGATCGCCGTTAGCTGCGCCGCCATCCCGGAACTCGTCGCCAGAGCGGCACGGCCGTTTTCAAGTGCGGCGACGCGCTCTTCGAACACCGCGACGGTCGGATTACTGATGCGCGAATAAACGTTGCCGAACGTTTGTAGATTGAACAGGCTCGCCGCGTGATCTGCCGAGTCGAATACATAGCTGGTGGTTTGATGAATCGGCTGCGCACGCGAGCCGGTCACCGCATCGGGCAGCTGGCCGGCATGCAGGCACAGCGTTTCGATACCGAACGCGCGGTCCGACATCCGCTAGTAAGGCAGTTGGCGTGGACGGCG
>DATEOP010000120.1:0-4464 GCA_035274065.1 Burkholderiaceae bacterium | reverse complement strand
ACTCCATGCGGGATAGCAAGAATTTCGGGCGGCAAGATCAAGCCGTAAGCGGCGACCACCAGCACGTCCGGAGCAATGGCTTTCAGTCGTGCCTGCGCCGTGACAGCCGAGTCGCCTTTACGCAGCGACAACGGAGTATCGACGTCAAGGCCGCGCGACTGCGCGAGCTGCTTGACCGGGCTCGCCTGCATCTTCATGCCGCGGCCGGCCGGCCGATCCGGCTGCGTCAGCACCAGCGGCACGGTCCAGCCTTCTTCCGGGGCGGCGCGGACGATGGCGTCCAACGCAGTCGCCGCAAAGTCCGGCGTACCGGCAAAGACAATTTTCATACGGCGCTCCTCGTACACTCGACCGCCGAGCGGTCGTATATGCACTCGTCGCGATTAGTTAGTCAGGCGCGCTCCGCTGCGAGCGGCCAGGAACGCCGCAGGATAGCGGCACTGGAAGCAATTCCTGTTGGAGAGTCGCGAGTCACATCTGCCGAAACAGATGGACATACTGCCTCGATACCGGCAATTCGCGAGCAGTATCTCGCATGCGAACGTATAGCTTGCCGCCAAGATCCCTACGAGTAGCGGCGACCGCGTTCAAATTAACGATGACCGATCGGTGGATCTGCGCGAAATCATCGGGGTTGAGCTGCTCACCCAGCTCTGACAACGGTACGCGGATCAGCCACTCGGTGAGCTCCGCACCGTCCCGCGCGAACACGCACGTGTATTTGTCATCGGCCTGAAAATACTGCACGTCGGCAACCGGTATCTGCTGCGTAATGTCTCCTTCAGCCGAACGCTTGCTTGCACGAATCCAGCGCAGATGCCGCGTCGTGCTGCCGCTTGCCAGATGTTCGGACAGCTGCTGTAGCAGCGGCGCCAGACTGCGGGAAGGCACACCCGCTTTCAGCTTTTCGACGGTGTGGCTAAGCCGCTCGTCGGTTACTGGCTTGAGCAGGTAGTCGACCGCGTCCCGCTCGAACGCGTCAACGGCGTACTGGTCGTACGCCGTGACGAAGACGACCGTGGTGTTAGGCGCCAGCTGCTCGGCTACCTGCAGTCCGGTCGCACCCGGCATGCGGATATCGAGAAACGCGATGTCCGGCGCGCATTCGGCAATCGCGGCAGCTGCTGCCGGACCACTATCGACCATCGCGACGATCTGCAACTCGGGCCACAGCCTCGCAAGCTTGTCGCGCAGGTACTGCGCCAAGTGCGGCTCATCGTCCGCGATGATCGCCTTCATGCGGGTTGCAGCAACGGAATCATCATCCGTACGCGCGTGCCGCGCGCCAGCGCTTCGACGACCAGTTGGCCGCGCGCGCCGTAAAGCGACTCGATGCGCTCTCGCAAGTTGGTTAGGCCGACGCCTCCGGAGGCGTCGGCCGGAAAGCCGAGCCCATCGTCTTCGACATCAAGCAGCAATGCGTCGCCGGACGAGCGTGCGGTCAGATGCACGCGACCGCCTTCGAGCTTGGGCTCGAGCCCGTGCTTGACCGAATTCTCGACCAAAGGCTGCAGCGATAGCGGCGGAATGTGCGCACTCAGAAGCTCCGGCGGCACGTCGATGGTGTATGAAAGCCGCTCTCCCATTCTGATACGCAGGATATCCAGATAAGCCGTAATCAACGCCATTTCCTGTGCGAGCGTCGTGCGCTCGCCACGGCTGGCCGCCAGCGAGGCGCGCAGCAGGTCGATCAGGCGTTCCAGCATCCGCCGCGCGTTGTCGGGCGCGCTATCGATAAGACTGACCACATTGGCCAGCGTATTGAAAAGAAAGTGCGGCTCTATTTGTGCCTGCAAGGAGCGTAACTGCGCGTCGAGCGCCTGGCGCTGCAGCTCGACGACCCTTGCGCGCTCGCGTGCGCTCTCGGCCTCCGCCCTCGCGAGTCGGTTCATCCCACTTAGATAGCGATACCAGAGCGTCGAGAAAATAATCGACAGCACCACGATGGCAATCACTATCCGCGGCGCGCCATGGACGATGCGTGCGACGTCGACACCGAGCAGACTCAAGCCGATCCAGTAGCCGATCAAGCAGCCGATGATCGGGATCCCAGCAAAAAAAAGCACGCGCGCCCGCGTGGAGAACGTAATGACGCGCTGATGCCCTATCAGATATCCGCCGATGTCGAACAACACATGGATCGTGAGGCCGATCGACTGCGCGATCACGAAATTTGTCCAGAGCACCCACCATGGATCGGCGCGGTTTGCGAATCCCCATGCGACCAGCGTCAGCACCACCGCAATGGCGGTGTTAAACAAAATGGTCCACAGGAAGTGCAGCCAGCTGGGGCCTGCCGGTCGGACCGAGAAGGACCACCAGCTGCGCCAGGATTGGCGGATCAATGCGAGGTTCAACATATTCAGCGCCGAGCAGGGCCGTGAATGTAGCCTTCGCCGCGGGGCATTGCCGCAGGATACGACGGAGCAGCAGCAACGCGGCGCCAATCGACGCGAACGGTCGCCAGCGCGGCGCTGACGACCAGAGCGTGGCGAACTATGCCGCTTTGGCCTTGCGCTTTCTCAGCCGGGTCTTGATCCGGTCCTGCTTCAACGGCGACAGATATTCGACAAATACCTTGCCGAGCAGGTGATCCATCTCGTGCTGCACGCACACCGCAAGCAAGCCCTCGCAATCCATTTCATAAGGCGTGCCATCGACCTTTTGCGCCCGCACGCGAACCTTGGCCGGCCTTGTCACGGCGTCATAGATTCCGGGCACCGATAAACAGCCTTCCTCGCACTCGACCTGCTCCTCCGACGCCCACACGACCTCGGGGTTGACGAGCACGTTCAGCTGATCCTTGGTCTCCGACACATCGACGACCAACACGCGTTCGTGCACGTCGACCTGCGTCGCCGCCAGCCCAACGCCCGGAGCCGCGTACATCGTCTGTGCCAAATCATCGACAAATTGACGCAATCGATCGTCGAAACGATCCACCGGTCGCGCGACCGTTCGCAGACGCGGATCGGGGTACTCGATGATGTTAAGCAGTGCCACTCAGATCTCCAGAAAGCCCTTTTTTGCACCAGCCGAAGCTACGGGGCCGGCTTTCGATCCGCCTTAAATGCCCGAAGTTCGCGTGCTTTTCAAGCACCCACTGCGCGCTGGCTGAGCCAAACTTGCGCGCCAGATACCGCCGGTTACGACCTATGGCATCGCGCTTAGTCGGGATCGAAGTCTTACAGCATCCGTTGCTATATCAATGCATTACGGTCAAAATTTGCAGCCCATTATTAGATATCGGCGCAGCCCCGAAGGTTTCAAGGGGACGGGCTCAGCGCTTCCTATGTCTTCGTTTCCGTTCCGCGGTTTCAAAGCGTGACCAGGAGTTTTGATGACCCACATTAAGTTAGGCGTCGTTTCAGCCGCGTTGCTCGCTCTTTCGCTGTCCGGCAGCGTTGCGCAGGCGCAGGACTCGACTCCTGCGTCGCGTTTGCCGATCACGCCAAAACAGCGCGGCACCGCGGATCAGGTCGCCCAGTCCGGCGTTCCGCTCTCCGCCTTGGCACCCAACGCACCTGAACGCTACACCGTGAAGAGCGGTGACACGCTGTGGGACCTGTCGGGAATGTATCTGACCAGCCCATGGCGCTGGCCCGAACTGTGGGGCATGAACAAGACACAGATCAAAAACCCGCACCTGATTTATCCGGGCCAAACACTGGTGCTGGTCAAGGACGGCGATCGCGCCCGGTTGCAGATCGCCGGCGAAGGCGAACCTGGGGTCGGCCGGCTCGAGCCGCGCATTCGGGATGTCGGTACCGAGCGAGCTGCCATTGCCGCGATCCCAAACAATCTGATTGCGCCATTCCTGTCGCAACCGTTGGTGCTCGATGCCAATGGGCTCGCTGACTCACCGCGTATCGTCGCAACGCAGGAAGGTCGAGTTTTCGTCGGTCGCGGCGATGACGCGTACGCGCGCGGAATCCAGGACGACGCGATCATCAACTACAACGTCTTCCGGCCGCTGCGTCCGCTGTACGACCCAGACGACACGAATCGCAAGAAGCCGATCGCGTACGAAGCGTTCTACCTGGGAACCGCCAATAAGGTGGGAGGCGGAGAAATCGCGAAGATGCGCATCGATTCGAGCAAGCAGGAGATCGGCGTCGGCGACCGACTGCAAGCTGTCGAGCGTCAGGAATTGGTCACCTACATGCCCAAGCGACCCGACGCGCCGGTCGACGCGCGTGTGATTGCAATGTATGACGGCGTTCGATATGGCGGCGGCGGAAGCATCGTGACATTGAGCCGTGGCAGCGACGAGGGAGTTTCTACCGGTGACGTGCTTCAGTTGTATCGCACGGGCGAGACGAAGCTCGATCGCACTGCCAACAAGCGCGAATTCATCAAGTTGCCCGACGAGCAGATTGGGCTGGCCTTCGTGTTCAGAGTGTTTCCCGGCATTTCGTACGCGCTTATCGCGCGGGGAACAAGGGCAGTGGAGGTCGGCGACCG